>CAZEZR010000011.1:0-45837 GCA_964516465.1 uncultured Thiopseudomonas sp.
CAGCCTACTGCAGGCTAGCGGGCTTATATAACGCCTGCAAATGTTCTTGCAAACGCTGCGCTAATTGTTCTTGCGCAGCACGATAAGCCACACTGATCGCAGCCTGAAAAGCCTCCTGCGTCGCATTGCCATGACTTTTCACCACCACACCATCAACACCCAGCAGGCAGGCACCGTTATAACGCTCAGGGGATAATTCAGAGCGCAATACCTTTAACAAAGGTGCCGCTAACCACGCCAGTAGCAGCGCACGCAAACCTTTGCCTAAACGCTGCTTGACCCGCGCAGTAATCATACGCGCCAAGCCTTCGCTGGATTTAAGCAAGACGTTACCGACAAAGCCATCACAAACCACCACATCGGCATCACCACGAAAGACGCCATCGCCTTCAACATAACCAATATAGTTAATCTCTTTGATCTGCTCGAGCAGGAGCGCAGCTTGTTTAACTTGCTGATTACCTTTAATCGCCTCACTGCCCACATTCAATAAGGCAACACGCGGCTCGGCAATGCCTTGGATGCGCACCGCAGCCGAACCCATAATGGCAAACTGCACCAACTGCTGAGCACTGACATCAACGTTGGCGCCCAAATCTAACAGATGTGTTTCACCCGTTAGCGTGGGCAAAGCCGTCATAATGGCCGGACGATCGATATGCGCTAGCGGCTGCAAAACATGCTTAGCCAAGGCCATTAAAGCGCCGGTATTACCCGCACTCACGCAAGCCTGCACCTGCTTATCACGCAATAATTGCAAAGTAATGCGCATGGATGAATCAGGTTTATGGCGCAAAGCATGCGCAGGTAGGTCAGCCATCGAAATAGTTTCGCTGGCATGCACGACAGTCAGGCGGGAACGATCGACATGAGAATGCTGAACCAAGACTGACTCAATCTCAACAGCATCTCCAACAACCACTAACTGCAACTGCGGATGCTCGAGTAAGCTTTTCACACAGGCAGAAACAACAAGACGGGGACCAAAGTCCCCGCCCATTGCATCTACTGCTATCGCTGAACCTTGCAAGGTTTACTCAGCGGAATCCTTCGCGATCACTTGACGCCCACGGTACATACCGTCTGCTGACACATGGTGACGTAAACGCACATCACCTGTGCTTTGCTCTACGGTCAAGGCATTGGTGGTAAGTGCATCGTGTGAACGGCGCATGCCACGCGCCGAACGGGATTTCTTGCTCTTCTGAACAGCCATAATTATTAACTCCTAAACGTTTGGGTCACGCTTTAACTGCGCCAATACACTGAATGGGTTGGACCTTGTAACCTCATCCTCGTTCGACTCGGGCTCTACAAGCCCAGCCGGTTGCTGGCATTCTTCAGGTGGGTGCATGGGGACAATGGGAAAAGCGAGCAATAGCTCATCTTCAATCAATGTCAATAAATCTAAAGGCTCTTCACCTACTTCAAGTACGTCATAACCTTGCGGCAAGTGTAACTCATCTGTGCCAGGTAGAACGATGGCATATAGATACTCGCCTTTAACAGGTATAACCGCTTCATCCAAGCAACGCTGGCAAATCATCTTAACCTGCGACTCAAGCTTCAGTCGCACTACGGCAACGTGCTGCTGGTCACGGCTAAACTCTAACTCTACCCGAACATCTCCGGCAGTGTCTGTGAGCAATTCGCAGGCCCTAGAAAACTGTTGCAAAGGCAGCTCACCTATTAGGGAGATACTGCGATCTGCAAGTTTTCGCGGATCAACATGAGGAGGAATCTGTGCATTTATCATAGGCGCGGTATTTTATGGATAGACGGGCCAACTGTCAAAGGATATCGTCCTTTTGCTGATTCAAGCATTGCCTCATTCGAAAAAGGCTGGGAATATTAAGCACCCCAGTCGAGCAAAGTAAATATTGTTTCTACGCTGATGTATTATATGCCAAACTCAATTTATAGAAATTACGTGTATAAGGTCTTATGTCCATTCTGCTTTCGAGTCTTTTAGCTGCAGTTTTTTACGGTGCTACATCTCTGTACTTGGTCAGCTGCCTATGGCGTCGCGCACCTTTTAATAAAGTATTGGTAACCAGCCTGACTTTACTTGGCTTTATTGCCCAAGGCGTCCACTTGTACCCCTTAATGCTGTCAGAGCACGGCTTAACCTTAAGTCTGTTTAACTCAGCCAGCTTAATTACTTTTGCAATTATCGGCTTTGTTTTACTGTATTTAACTCGAATCAGTGTCCATATACTCTTACTGCCCTTACTGAGTCTTGGCGCCATTACCGTGCTGTGTGCGCAGTTTATTCCCGAAGGCAACCTACAACCCATCAATGAAGCCCCGGGTATTTTGGCACATATTTTATTTTCTATTCTCGCCTACGGCATGATCACTATCGCGGTGTTCCAAGCACTGGTGTTACTGGTGCAAGAACAGCAATTGCGCAAACGCCCAGTGTCGAGCCTGATCAAAAACTTTCCCCCCTTACAAAGCATGGAAAGCTTGTTATTTGGCTTGCTATGGGCTGGCTGGTTACTGCTAACACTATCACTGGTGACGGGCTGGCTGTTTCTGGACAATTTATTTGCGCAACATCTGGTCCATAAAACGCTTCTTTCCTGCTTAGCTTGGCTAGTTTTTGGCATCCTTCTCTGGGGCCGCCATCAGCTGGGCTGGCGTGGACACAAAGCTATCCGTTGGACCCTGGCAGGCTTCTCCTTACTGATGCTGGCATATTTTGGCAGCAAATTAGTTCGTGAATTTATTTTAGTTATCTAAGGCGCATTGCTTGTGGACGATATGCACATCGGCTACCTACTTGGTTTGCTGGTTTTCCTAATAATTTGCTCTGCCTTTTTCTCTAGCTCAGAAACTGGTTTGTTGAGTTTAAACCGCTACAGACTGCGTCATATGAGCCGCGAAGGTAACCGCAGTGCGCAAAGAGCACAACGCTTACTGAGCACTCCAGACCGCCTGCTAGGCACTATATTAGTCGGCAACAACGTGGTGAACATCTTAGCGGCCTCCATTGCCACAGTAATTGCTGTAGAGCTCTGGGGTGATGCGGGCGTGGTCATCGCCACCACAGGGCTGACCATTGTCATTCTTATTTTTGGCGAGATCACTCCCAAAACACTGGCCGCCTTACGCCCCGAGCTGATCGCCTTTCCTGCCAGCCGCGTAATTTTACTGCTTATGGCGCCACTGCGCCCGATTGTTTGGCTTACCGGTACCATCAGCAATGGCCTACTGCGTTTAATGGGAGTGGATACCCGTCATCACTCATCGGACAGCCTCTCCACCGAGGAACTGCGCAGTGTGGTCCGTGAAGCAGGACAAGAACTGCCAGGCAATCGTCAAGATATGCTGCTGGGCATTCTTGATCTGGAAAACGTGACCGTCAACGACATTATGATTCCGCGTAACGAAGTATTCGGCATTGATCTCAATAGCAATTTAGATCAAATTATTTGGCAGTTGCGCACCACCACCCATACTCGCCTACCACTGTACCGTGAGAATATTAATCAGATTATCGGCGTAATTCATATGCGCCAAATTGCCCGCTTATTAACCCTCAACAAGCTCACCCACAGTGATCTCCAAGAAGCTTGCACCGACCCCTATTTCGTTCCAGAGAGCACACCACTGTCCACCCAACTGCTGAACTTTCAAAAACATAAGCGCCGCATTGGCATTGTGGTGGATGAATACGGTGATGTAGAAGGCATTGTCACCCTAGAAGATATTTTGGAAGAGATTGTCGGCGAGTTTAGCGACCATGACCGGCGCGCTGCGCCAGAGGTTCGCCAACTCAGCGACGGCAGTTACACCATTGATGGCGCAGCCTATATCCGCGACATCAACAAAGCGCTGGAGTGGGAGTTGCCCAGCGACGGGCCGAAAACCTTGAACGGATTAATCACCGAAGTACTTGAGTTTATACCTGAAGGCGCCGTCTGTATTGAGATTGGCCCATACTATTTAGAAACATTAGAGATCAAAGATAATCGAGTTAGCCGCGCACGCTTATGGCATGACGACTAACTCAACTGCTCAGCACAGCAGGGTCAGAGCTCAACCCTGATACTGTTGATCACCTGCAACGCTTTGCTACGGGCGTCTTCTACCGTATCGGCCTGGGCTAAAGCCACCCCCATGCGTCGTTCACCTGCAACTGCCGGCTTTCCAAATAGACGTAACTCAGTATCTGGCTGTTGCAGCGCTTGCGCTAGACCAGAAAAAGCTGTTTGACTAGAGTCGCCTTGCACCAGCAGTACCGCCGAAGCAGTGGCACCCATTTGGCGAATCATAGGAATGGGTAAACCTAAAATCGCCCGCGCATGCAAAGCAAATTCGGATAAGTTTTGCGACATTAAAGTGACCAAACCTGTGTCATGGGGACGCGGCGATACTTCGCTAAACCACACTTGATCACCCTTAACAAATAACTCCACACCAAAGACACCACGCCCACCTAATGCATCGGTAATACTCTGCGCCACGCGCTGCGCTTCAGCCAACGCAGCCGGGCTCATTACCTGTGGCTGCCACGACTGAACATAATCGCCCCGCTCTTGTAGGTGGCCAATGGGCTCACAAAAGCTGGTGCCATCAATATGGCGTACAGTGAGCAAGGTGATCTCATAGTCAAAGTCGATAAAGCCTTCCACAATAACCCGCCCGGCACCGGTACGACCACCTTCTTGAGCAACCTGCCACGATGTACCTAAATCAGCTTCACTGTGCAAGACACTTTGCCCTTTACCAGAAGAGCTCATTAATGGCTTAACCACACAAGGGTAGCCAACTTGCTGTACTGCTGCGCAATATTCAGTATAGTCATCGGCAAAATAATACGGCGAAGTGGGCAGCGCCAGCTCTTCCGCGGCTAGCCGGCGAATACCTTCACGATCCATGGTCAATTGCGCAGCTCTCGCGGTGGGAATAACGGTAAAACCTTCTGCCTCTAAAGCCAACAAAGTGGCCGTGGCGATCGCCTCGATTTCCGGCACGATATAATGCGGCTGCTCCAGTTCAATCACCGCGCGTAACGCAGCGTCATCAAGCATATTAATTACATGGCTGCGATGGGCAACTTGCATCGCCGGTGCATGGTCATAGCGGTCAACTGCAATCACTTCAACGCCAAAGCGCTGTAACTCAATGGCAACCTCTTTACCCAGCTCACCTGAGCCACAGAGTAAAACACGCACTGCACTAGCAGCTAATGGCGTTCCTATACGGGGCATTGCACTTCCTCATGGATTAACTAATTAAACCTTGCGCGCGGGCGCGATGCTCAGCTTGCTGGATAACATCGCGGCGCTGTTCATTGGTCATTTTGCCCCAGGCACTGATTTCACTGCCGGTGCGCTGGCAGCCCATGCAAATATCGTCAATATCCAATGCGCACACACTTACGCACGGCGACTTGACTGGCTTCTCATAGGGCTTGGGAGGCGTCGTCATGATCTTCCTTTAAGTTTTCTGCGTAACGACGGGCGTTATTTACATAATGTGCGGCACTGGCTTCTAACATGCTTTTTTGCTGGTCTGTTAATTGCCGTATCACTTTAGCCGGAGAGCCAACCACCAGGCTGCCATCAGGTATTTCTTTGCCTTCAGGCACCAAACTGTTCGCACCTATAATGCAGTGCTGGCCAATTTTTGCACCATTCAGAATCACCGCACCAATACCCACTAGGCTGTAATCACCTATGGTGCAACCGTGCAGCATGGCATTGTGCCCTACGGTGACCCCTTTACCTAAGGTCAGCGGCCAACCCATATCGGTATGCATCACTGTGCCATCTTGCACATTAGTGTTTTCACCAATATGGATTAATTCATTATCGCCACGCAACACAGCGCTGAACCAGACACTGGCGCCAGCCTCCAAGCGTACTTTGCCAATCACTGCTGCTGTAGGGGCAACCCAGCTGTCTGGGTGGGCATCAACTCGACTCTCCGCTAAACGATACTTCATCAAGCATTCCTTTTTTTAAAGCTGTTATTTAAATCTCTTTTTTACTCAACTGTGGCGGCTCATTCAAATTGATTCGGCTGTCATAAACCAAATTAACCAACTCAACCACCATCACTGCAGTTAAGCCCCAAATTTTATAACCAGCAAAGTGATAACTCGGCACATACCAAGTTCTACCTAAATAATCGATACGATGAGTCGTCTGACGCGGGTCATTAGCAAAGAAATCCAATGGCACGGTGAATATAGAGTCGATCTCATCAAAGTTGGCTTGATATTCCATCGCATCCGGTACAAAGCCAACATACGGGGTTATTTTAACTCCGTGCCGTGACATCAACTCACTTAGCGGTCCAACCACTTGCACCAACTTAGGCTCTAAACCAACTTCTTCATGGGTTTCACGTAAAGCGGTGCGCACTAAATCATAGTCTTCAGGGTCACGTCGCCCCCCAGGAAAGGCCACTTCGCCCCCATGGGTGGATAAGTTTTGTGCACGTAAAGTCAATACCAACTCAGGGTTATTGGCGCGAGTCAGGGGCATCAAAACCGCAGCCTCACGGGCATTCGGTGGCAGCACCAAAGCCCGCGGGGAGTAACCTTGTATACGTTGTGTCAATTCATCAAACATGGGCATACTCTATACCTCAATCTATCCTTATCATGCCAGAACAGCGCTCAGCACCCAAGCCACATAAAGACTTCTAAACAAACTTTGCTGCACAAGCCGATCTGATTGAATCGCCAGTTGCGCATAAAGTCATTAGAATAGCTGGCATAATAATCCCGCTGGAAAGAGCCGTAGTTTTCCCCGTTTTTTGGAAGTATTGCTATGCGTACGTTGTTCACAATTGTATTACTGTTACTACCGATTTCTACCTACGCCTACGCAGACAAGCTAGGCGCTCTCCCGCAGATTGATAAAGTGTTGGTAGTCAAATCCGAGCGTGCCTTGCACCTGCAACACCGCGGTGAAACCGTGAAGACTTACCGCGTGTCATTGGGCAAGCAAACCGGCCCAAAGCTCTATGAAGGCGATCAACGCACACCGGAAGGGATGTACTGGATTAACTGGCGCAAACACAGTGATAATTTTAATTTATCCATGCACATCTCCTACCCCAACACCACTGATCTCAAACGCTCAGAAAGTCTTGGCCGCTCACCGGGCAATATGATTATGCTGCACGGTACGCCCCTAGACGGCGAGTATCCGGAATGGTTTTTTCATACTCTCGACTGGACCGATGGCTGTATTGCGTTAAAAAATGATGATATGCAGGAAGTATGGGATTTGGTAAAGGACGGCACTTTAATTGAAATTAAGCCTTAGTATCGCAATCAGATCGTCAACACCTATTAGCAGTTTTTAGTGGATGCCGCACATCTCTTATACTGCTGTCCACGCAAAGGGAGCCCGCCTCTGCTTTGGACACAGCAGCGAAGCAACCTCTCAGCCGCGCTCAGCCACCGCGCAACAACTCTAGGTTAGCGGATACGCCGCACTCAGCAGCACCAATAAACCAGCACAAAGCACAACGCCGCTGATTCGCAGCGGCGTTGTTGTTGCTACAGCTCAGTTGACTTAATCAACCCAGACTCGAGCATTGCGGAACATCCGCAACCATGCGCCATCGTCTTGCCACTCATCCGGGTGCCAAGAGTTCTGCACCGCGCGGAACAAGCGCTCGGGGTGCGGCATCATAATGCTGACACGACCATCACGGTTGGTTAAACCAGTAATGCCCTTGGCTGAACCGTTCGGGTTGGCGGGGTAACGCTCGGTGACTTTGCCGTAGTTATCCACATAACGCAGACTGACACAGCCAGAGACATCCGACTCCAACAGTGCATCAGCAGTGGCGTACTCGGCACGTCCTTCACCGTGCGCCACCGCAACCGGCATCCGCGAGCCGGCCATGCCTTGTAAGAAAATAGACGGCGACTCTTGCACTTCCACCATTGCCACCCGCGCATCAAACTGCTCAGACTGGTTGCGCACAAAGCGCGGCCAGAACTCTGCGCCGGGAATCAGCTCAGTCAAGTTAGACAGCATCTGACAGCCATTACACACCCCTAAGGTGAAACTGTCGTCACGCTCAAAGAACCCAGCAAATGCATCACGGGCACGATTGTGAAACAGGATCGATTTGGCCCAACCTTCACCAGCACCCAATACATCACCGTAGGAGAAGCCGCCACAGGCCACTAAACCTTTAAAGGTATCTAGATCAATGCGTCCTTCCAGGATATCACTCATATGCACATCAACCGCGGCAAAGCCTGCACGGTCAAACGCAGCTGCCATTTCCACATGACCATTGACCCCCTGCTCACGCAGGACGGCAACCCGTGGACGTAAACCTTTCTTGATATAAGGCGCACTGATATCCGCATTGATATCAAAAGTCAGCTTGGCTGATAAACCTGGATCATCTTGATCCAGCAAGGCTTCGAATTCCTGCTCCGCACACTTAGCATTATCACGTAAACGCTGAATCTGGTAACTGGTTTCAGTCCAGGTGCGCTGCAGTAAACGGCGCTCGCCGGTAAACACAGTCTGACCAGCAAGGCTGATTTTAACTGTATCACCGCCCAATGGACGACCAATGACACTGACACACTCAGCCAATCCGGCATCGGCAAACGCTGCCATCACTGTATCTAGATCACTGTTGAGCACCTGTACCACTGCACCCAACTCTTCATTAAGCAGCGCAGCATTGACTTGCTCAGCATTGATATTCAGGGCATCAAGATTGATATCTAACCCACAATGTCCTGCAAATGCCATTTCCAACACTGTAGTCAGCACACCACCATCAGAACGGTCGTGGTAGGCCAACAAGCGTTGCTCAGCATTTAAGCTCTGAATGGTAGCAAAGAAGGCTTTTAGATCTTCGGCACTGTCCACATCAGGGGTGGTTTGGCCAATCTGGCTGTACACCTGAGCAAAAATTGACGCGCCTAAACGGTTCTGACCTCGACCTAAGTCAATCAACACTAACGCACTGTCACCTTTATCTAAGCGCAGTTGCGGGGTCATTGTTTGACGAATATCAGGCACTGGAGCAAAACCTGTGATCACTAAAGACAGTGGCGAAATCACTGCTTTATCAACGCCGTCATCTGCCCAGCTGGTTTTCATCGACATTGAGTCTTTACCCACTGGAATGGTAATGCCCAGCGCAGGACACAACTCCATACCAACAGCGTGCACGGTGTCATACAAACGCGCATCTTCACCGGGGTGGCCAGTCGCCGCCATCCAGTTGGCTGATAGACGGATATCAGAAATCTTATTAATCCGTGCTGCCGCTAGATTAGTCACCGCCTCACCCACTGCCATGCGACCTGAGGCAGGCGCATCTAACACCGCTAAAGGCGTACGCTCACCCATTGCCATGGCTTCACCGACATAGGCGTCAAAGCTGCTAGCTGTAACTGCACAGTCGGCCACAGGCACTTGCCAGGGTCCAACAAACTGATCGCGAGCCACCAGACCCGTTACACTGCGATCTCCAATGGTAATCAAGAAGCTTTTGCTGCCCACTGTTGGGTGGCGTAGAACACGATTCACGGTTTCTTTTAGATTGTGCTCGGCCGCGGAAAACCCATCGGTCTTTTCTTCTTCGCGAGTGACAGTGCGGTGCATGCGTGGTGGCTTACCCAGTAAAACATCCAAAGGCATATCCACTGGTTTATTACCAAAATGACTGTCAGTCACTGTCAGTTGCGGTTCAGCAATTGCCTCACCCACCACGGCATAAGGGCAGCGTTCACGCTCGCAAATTGCCGCGAAACGGGCAAAGTTTTCTGGAGTCACCGCCATCACATAACGTTCTTGCGACTCATTACACCAGATCTCTAACGGGCTCATACCGGGCTCATCGTTAGGAATATTACGCAGATTAAAGATCCCGCCACGACCGGCATCATTGACCAATTCAGGGAAAGCGTTGGATAAACCACCAGCGCCCACGTCATGAATAAAGCTAATGGGGTTATCGTCACCCAACTGCCAGCAGCGATCGATCACTTCTTGGCAGCGACGTTCCATTTCGGGGTTCTCGCGCTGCACTGAAGCAAAGTCTAAATCCTCCGAGGATGCGCCGGTCGCCATGGACGAGGCCGCACCACCACCCAAACCAATTAACATGGCTGGACCGCCCAAAACAATTAACTTACTGCCAACGGCAATATCATCTTTTTGTACATGCTCGGCGCGGATATTACCCAAGCCACCGGCTAGCATGATGGGCTTATGGTAGCCGCGCACTTCTGCACCGCGCGGAGTGTCTATCGCCTGCTCAAAGGTACGGAAGTAACCGGTCACTGCAGGACGACCAAACTCATTATTAAACGCCGCACCACCCAAGGGGCCTTCCAGCATAATATCCAGCGCGTCAACAATGCGTTCAGGTTTGCCGTAGGGCACTTCCCACGGCTGAATGTAGCCAGGAATATTCAAGTTAGAAACGGTGAAGCCGGTTAAGCCGGCCTTGGGCTTAGAACCGCGACCGGTGGCACCTTCATCGCGAATCTCACCACCGGAACCAGTGGAGGCGCCCGGGAATGGCGCAATCGCTGTTGGGTGGTTGTGGGTTTCAACTTTCATCAAGATATGAATAGGTTCTTGATGGGCAGCATACTCTCCAGTTTCAGGATCAGGGAAAAAACGTCCGGCGCTAAAGCCCTCAATCACTGAGGCGTTATCTTTATAAGCCGATAAAACCCCTTCACTGTTCATCTGGTAGGTGTTTTTGATCATGGCAAACAAGGATTTTTCTTGTGCCTGGCCATCCACATCCCAGCTGGCGTTAAAGATTTTATGCCGGCAATGCTCAGAGTTCGCCTGAGCAAACATCATCAGCTCAACGTCGTGGGGATTGCGCCCCAATTTGCGGAAGCTTTCATCCAAGTATTCAATTTCATCGTCAGCCAAGGCTAAGCCGAGCTCAACGTTGGCTTGCTCAAGACTTGCAATACCCCCTTGCAACAGATCAATCACTGCCAATGGCCGTGGTTGTGCATGGCTAAATAAAGCCGATGCTTCTTCCATGGCACTGAGCACTAGCTGGGTCATACGGTCATGTAACGCAGTAGCAATCAGCTCAGCCTCAGCTTCGCTATAATCACCTTTGACGTAATACGCCATACCGCGCTCAATGCGCTGTACTTTTTCCAAGCCGCAGTTTTTAGCAATATCAGTTGCTTTACTCGACCAAGGTGAGATAGTGCCAAGACGCGGCACCACTAAAAATAGGCGCCCACCTGGCTCTTGGCTGGGCACACTCGGCCCATACTTGAGCAAGCGGCTAAGAATTTGGCCTTCTTCACTGCTTAATGCAGCTGAGACCTCAACAAAATGTGCAAACTCAGCGTACAAACCGCTGACAGAGGGAATCTTCTGACGCAATTGTTCAAAAAGTTTCTCGTGGCGAAAAGCAGAAAGGGCAGGAGCGCCGCGCAAGATCAGCATCGTCGTGACAGCCTCAGAAAAGTTGTAAGAAATAAGCGGATATTCTAGTGCCCACAGCAATAAATAACCATCCAATTCTGCCTTTTAGGCGTTTACTGGGTTTAGGCAAGGCTAAAAAATCTGGATAAAGGTGAGATAGTGCGCGGCTTTTCTTTGCTGCAACAGGGCGCACTTGCGTATACTGCGCCCATGTACCGCCTGACGCTTACTCCGATCCGCTGCTTGATTATGATTTATGCAGCCAGCTTGCTCTTGATGCTCAATGGGTGTGGTAAACCACCAACAACCCTCGAGCAAATTCAAGAGGAAGGGGTTCTGCGTGTCATCACTCGCAACAGTCCGTCCACCTATTTCCAAGACCGCAATGGCGAAACCGGATTTGAATATGAGCTGATTAAGCGTTTTGCCGATCAACTGGGCGTTGAGCTGGTTATTGAAACCGCAGACAATATTGATCAATTATTCAACCGCCTCAACACAGAAAACGGGCCAAACATAGCCGCAGCTGGTTTAATCGCCAACCCGGCGCGCTTAGCTACTGTGCGCTTTTCCGACCCCTACCTCAACGTCTCATCACAAGTGATTTATAACCAAAAAAACCTGCGCCCAAAGCAAACTCAGGATTTAGTTGGTAAAAATTTATTAGTGCTTAAGGGCAGTATTCATCAGGACGACCTCAAGTCTCTGCAAAACGATCACCCAGAGCTGAGCTTTGACATCTCTGATCAAGTGGAAAGCGTCGACTTACTGCGTATGGTTGACGAGCAGCAAATAGAGCTGACTCTGGTCAACTCCAATCTGGTCGCCATGAATCAAGTGTATTTTCCAAATATTCAAGTGGCTTTCACCTTACAAGACAATCATCAGCAAAGCTGGGCCATTGCTGCTGGCAGTGATGTCAGTTTACTCAATGAGATCAACCGATTTCTGGCTAACGCTAAACAATCTGGACTTATCCAGCAACTCACTGAGCGCTATTACGGTCACGTTGACACCCTTGGCTATGTGGGGGCCAATGCCTTTGCCCAGCATTTACAAAAACGTCTACCCAGCTATGAAGCCACATTCCGCGATGCTGCTAAAGCACACGGTATAGATTGGCGTCTGCTCGCAGCTATGGGTTACCAAGAGTCACACTGGTTAGCCACTGCCACCTCTAAAACCGGTGTACGCGGTTTAATGATGCTGACCAATCGCACCGCAAAAGCCATGGGCGTCAGTAACCGACTTGACCCTAAGCAAAGCATCCAAGGTGGCGCGCGCTATATCGCCAAGCTTATCAAACAGCTGCCAGAAAGCATTAACGAGGCGGACCGCATCTGGTTTGCCCTCGCCTCTTACAATGTAGGCATGGGGCATCTGGAAGATGCGCGCAAACTCACTGCTGCAGAAGGACTGGATCCAAATAAATGGTTGGATGTAAAAAGCATTTTGCCGCGGTTAGCGCAGAAACAATGGTACAGCAAAACCCGTTACGGCTATGCCCGTGGCGGTGAACCCGTGCACTTTGTCAATAATATTCGCCGTTATTACGATATTTTAACCTGGCTCACTCTCCCGCAAGTGGAAGGCACCGGCATTGCCAGTGGCAGCACCCACGTGCCTGGAATTAAGCCTAGCACTGAGAGTGTCAGCGATCCTGAGGTGATTGTTGAGTAACACCCTATTAACTGAGTAAAAGGCTTTAGCGCCGCGCTCGGAAAAAGTCTTTTAGCATCTGCGCTGATTCTGCTGCCAAGACGCCAGCCTTGATATCGACTCGATGATTTAAAAAAGACTGGGAAAAAAAGCACCCTTGACTGGCGACTGCACCGGCGCGCGGCTCATGGGCAGCAAACACCACACGGGCAATACGCGCATGCACAATTAAACCCGCACACATATGGCAAGGCTCCAATGTGACATACAGTGTTGTTGCCGGTAAACGATAGTTATGCAGCTGAGCCGCAGCAGCTCGAATCGCCTGCACTTCGGCATGTGCGCTGGGATCATTTAAACTGATTGGGCTGTTAAAACCGCGGCCAATAATTTCACCATCTTGCACTAATACAGCCCCCACTGGCACTTCACCTAAAGCTGCGCCCTGTTCGGCTAAACGCAATGCTTCGCGCATAAAGTGCTGGTCTTGCTGATCTAAATCTTTCTGCTTTTGCATAATACTTCTTCAGGAGCCAATCAATAAGAGGCAGGCATTTTAAGCATTATGCACTACAAAGATACTGTTTAACTCACCCCAAGCTCTTGCATAACCGCTTAATCGGCAGCTGAGCATGAGCAGCAGTCCACGCTCATAGAATGAAACTCAGCATTACGGATCAGCAGATACAAATCATCAGCAGCTTAATAACGTAGAATAAAACGCTCACGATCAAACGCTTAACCTATAACAATAAGCGCCTTTAGCTGTTTAAAGTCAGGTCTTTCACTGTCTCAGTCGTGCCATTGGCTTGCACGCTCTTAATGCCGTTATCACACGCCTCTTGTGATGAATACATCTGGCTGGTACCAATAACCTGATAGTTTGCTGCTTTTAAATTAAAATACGGCTTATTATTTTTAGATATCTTACGCTCAAACCGCTCATCTAAAGTGCTATTGGCTTGCACTGAAGCGATTCCATTTTGCGCTGAAACTTTCTGTGTATATAACTCACTGGTGAGAATAACTTCAGCATTACCCGCTTTTAATACAAAGTAAAACTGACCATCGCTGCTATGACTTAACTCAAACCACCCTGCCATTTAAAACTCCCAACTGTTTAATCAGTTTTTAAATTATATCGTTTATATTCTGTACTTCTAATGTACGCTATCTGCACAAACAGTTTTCCATACGTTTAAAGCAACAATCTTAATCTCAATTAAAAGCATACCCTCTAAACTATGCAGCTCTAGACTAAAACGGCGAACCCTATATTTATGGGTTCGCCGTTTTTAACTCAGTGACTGCGTGCTGCAAATAACTCAGCAACCTCTAAATTAACCTCAGCAAGCTCTAGGGCTGCTAACAAGTTTGAGCAAATACTAGGACTGTATTTAAGCTTGCGTCGACTCCAGTATCATATCCGCAGCTTTTTCCGCGATCATAATAATAGTGGCGCTAGGGTCACCGGTGGTAATTCTAGGCATAACGGCCCCATCAACCACCCGCAGCCCTGCAACGCCATGCACCTGTAATTTATCGTTAACCACTGCAAGTTCGTCGTTACCCATTTTACAGGTGCCGACTGCCTCATAGTTGACGCTGCAGGTATTGCGAAAATACTCATCCAGATCAGCATCGCTGGTAAGCTCAGCCCCCGGTAGATACTCACGGCCACGGTAGCGCTTGTATGCCGGCTGATCAAAGATGCCCCGGGCGATTCTAATACCGCGGCGCAGCACCTCACGATCACGCTCATGGGACAAATAGTTGGCATCAATAATGGGTGTATCCATGGGGTCAGCTGAGCGCAAACGTAATTGCCCACGGCTTTCTGGTCGCGTTAAAATAACCAGATTGCTCACCCCATGTTCTTTAGCTGGCTCACCATTACCTGTGATAATTGGTACTAAATAATACTTAAGATCCAGCTCATCATGCCCTGGAGCGCCAGAGCGCAGATAAGCAGTTGCTTCAATACTGTTGCTGGCCAAAGGGCCACCGCGAGTCAGCAGGTAGCGAATACCCGCTGTGGCTTTGGCGACATTGCTGCTAACCAGTTTGTAGTCAGTTACCGGCAAGGGACAGGTCATCTGTACTGAGGTACCAATATGATCGTGGAGGTTCTGCCCTACGCCCTTTAGATCAACTAGCGGCTCGATGCCAACCGAACGCAGATGTTCTGCGTCACCAATGCCAGATAACATCAACAACTGCGGCGACTGGAAAGTTCCACCACTGGAAATAACTTCGCGGGCGGCATAGGCCTGCTTGCTCTCGCCGGACTGCTGGTACTCAACTCCAATCACGCGCAGCCCATCCAAGAGCAGCTTTGTTGCATAGGCACCAGTCTCAATCTGCAGATTGCTTCGCCCTCGAATAGGCTTTAAATAGGCCACAGCAGTACTGATTCGTCGTCCACCTTTAATGGTGCTATCCGACGGACCAAAACCTTCCGGCTTGGCACCATTGTGATCATCGCTATAGGGAAAGCCGGCCTGCTGCGCCGCTTCCAACCAGGCCAATTGTGCCGGATTTTTGACCTTAGACTGGCTTACTGACTGCGGACCATCGCCCCCATGAAACTCAGACTCGCCGTATTCATAGCTTTCAGAGCGCTTAAAATAGGGCAGCACATCGGCATAGGACCAACCTGAATTACCCAGACTAGCCCATAAATCAAAAATCTCCGGCGCGCCACGACTGTAACACATGCCATTGATCGAGCTGCTGCCACCCAATACCTTACCGCGCATGTCATGCAGCACTCGGTTGTTCAAATGTTTCTGCGGTGCTGTTTGATAATTCCAACTGTTTTTTCCGCTTTGCAACAATACAAAAAAACCTGCAGGCATATGAATCATCGGACTCTTATCTGGACCACCCGCCTCAAGCAATAGCACCTTGTGCTGCGGATTTGCAGACAGCCGGTTCGCCAGCACACAGCCCGCCGAACCAGCCCCGATCACAATAAAATCATACTCATCACGATTTGCCATAATTATTCTTATTTGCCTCGAATCAATTTGTCACCCTCGTCAAAATAACGCTGGTTGCCGCTGTAGAGCCATCCATGAGCGACTCGCAAAGTCGACTCATTACTGTAACTCTGTCAGTTAAAAGACACCTACTGAGCCTTCTAGAAACCGGTGGTTCTTGCTCAAAGCAAACAAACCTTAAGCTTGCCCTTAGCTACTGGCATTACCGCTCTCGCAAGCCCTTATGCCAGCCGTGCGAAGATAGGCTCAGCACGTCATACCCATACTCCAACACTCACATTATCAGTTACTTAGAGCAATAAACAACACTCTTTAACTGCTAATTAATAATTAAAAATACTAGTGGAAAACAGCTCCAAACTCTGATCATCAACCTTGTTCGAAACAACACAGTTAGAATTAAATCTTATTATTAAGCTATATCTAACTTTTCAACTGCCGACCCGGTGAAGTATTAGCGGAAAACATTTTCCACGCATATTTTAGTTGTTGATTGCTACACCTTATTGCAGACAACACTCCAGCAAAATACTATCTCTGGCCCTGCTTCCATATAAGGGTAGTTGCATTGAAATGGGCGCCCTAACCAACCCTACCGAATGTACCAAGCTGAAGCCCCAGCTCAAATATGCTATACCTTGCTATACCTCGCCATACATTCTTGGCTGTTTAATGAATTTGAGTCGCGCAGTACTATCTCTATTAGACAGCCTAAATTTAGGAGCTAATTATGACAATGCTAAAGAAATGAGTGTTGTCTGTTTTTTGGTGTGGTGCTGGTGTTAATGCCGATGCAAACCCATGGTTTGAACGCGCTGCCCAGAAACCTCTACCCAGATGGCACTGCTTTAATCAACACCTTACTGCAAGTGTCGGGCTCAATAGGAACAGCACTGGCGATCACCATAATGTCTACTGCGCAAAATAGTTACTTGAGCACAGTTGCTGATCCCACAGATCCAACTGTAGCCAGCACCTCGCTAACCGCAGGTATACAAACGGCGTTTATTTTGGGAATTGTGCTGGCGATGAGCGGGTTGATTCTGTCGTTTTTTATAAAACCATCAAGATAATTTTTAAAGCAACAGTAGTAAAACGTCCGCTCTGATTTAAGAGCGGACGTTTTTATCACTGGCCAAGTATGGCCGTCTAGTTATAGCAGGTCACATTTTGAGGCAGGAAGGATGTCAAAGTTTGATGATATTCCTTAGATCAAGCATGCCAGATAGTCCTTAATAGAGAACAAAAAAGGCCCATGAAATTCATGAGCCTTTTTTTTAACTGCCGATCAGCACCAAACAGTACTTAACGCGCGCTTATTCCCACTCAATAGTCGCTGGTGGTTTGCTTGAGACATCATAGACCACCCGGGAAATGCCTTCGATTTCATTGATAATGCGGCTTGATACCGTCTCCAGCAACTCATAGGGCAAGTGCGCCCAGCGGGCGGTCATAAAGTCAATGGTTTCCACTGCACGCAAGGACACCACCCATGCATAACGACGCGCATCCCCTACCACACCGACAGATTTAACCGGTAAGAATACGGTAAAGGCCTGACTGGTTTTATCGTACCAACCGGCTTTACGCAGTTCTTCGATAAAAATATGATCGGCTTGACGCAATAAGTCGGCATATTCTTTGGTCACTTCACCAAGGATACGCACACCTAAACCAGGCCCTGGGAATGGGTGACGGTAGACCATGTCGTGGGGTAGACCCAACTCCACACCGAGCTTACGCACTTCGTCTTTAAACAGCTCGCGCAGTGGCTCAACCAGTTCCATTTTCATATCTTCTGGCAAGCCACCCACGTTGTGGTGCGACTTAATCATCGTCGCTTTACCGCCTTTCACCGCAGCAGACTCGATCACGTCAGGGTAAATAGTACCCTGCGCCAGAAAATCTATGCCTTCCAGTTTAGTGGACTCTTCATCAAAAACTTCAATAAAGGTGCGGCCAATGATCTTACGTTTCGCCTCTGGATCAGACTCGCCTTTAAGCAAATCTAAGAAACGCTGTTCTGCATCCACACGAATCACTTTGACGCCCATGTTGTCAGCGAACATACGCATCACTTGGTCACCTTCATGTAAGCGCAGCAAACCATGATCAACAAACACGCAAGTTAGCTGATTACCAATGGCTTTATGCAATAAAGCGGCAACCACCGATGAATCCACCCCGCCAGACAAGCCGAGCAAGACTTTACGGTCGCCCACTTGCGCACGCACTTTGGCAATGGCGTCATCAACAATATTGGCTGGTGTCCACAGCGCTGCACAGCCACAAATATCCACTACAAAACGGCTCAGAATTTCTAAACCTTGACTTGTGTGAGTGGTTTCCGGATGGAACTGGACGCCGTAGTAATTGCGTGAAGCATCTTCCATCCCAGCAATTGGGCAACTGCTGGTGCTGGCAATAGTGGTAAAACCGGCTGGCACAGCAGTGACCTTATCGCCATGGCTCATCCACACATCCAGACCTTCTGCGGAGGCTGCTGTGGCGGCATCACGCAAGCCATTCAATAACAGACTATCGGCAACCACATCAACGCGAGCGGCACCAAATTCGCGGATATTGGAACCTTCAACTTGACCACCCAACTGCTGGGCCATGGTTTGCATGCCATAGCACACGCCAAGCACAGGAATGTTCAAATCAAAAACAAACTGCGGGGCGCGTGGACTGTTATCGCCCTGCACCGACTCAGGACCGCCAGACAAGATAATGCCGCGCGGATTGAATTCACGAATCAGCTCTTCATCAACATCAAAGGGATGGATTTCGCAGAACACACCAATGCCGCGAATACGACGGGCAATCAACTGGGTGTACTGTGAGCCGAAATCTAAAACTAAAATACGGTGGGCATGAATATCTTGGGCAGCCATGGGATAAGTCTCAATAACAAGTTATTAACGTATGAAAGGACAAACCGCCTGAATACGGCGGTTTGTCTAACGAATATGAGTACAGCTTAGCTGACTCGATAGTTCGGTGCTTCTTTGGTGATTTGTACATCATGTACATGGGATTCAGCCATTCCAGCGCCAGTAATACGCACAAACTCAGGCTTGCTGCGCATTTCTTCAATCGACGCACAACCGGTGTAGCCCATTGACGCGCGCAAGCCACCCATCAACTGATGAATAATGGCAGACATTGCACCTTTATAAGGGACGCGACCTTCAATGCCCTCAGGCACTAACTTCTCAGCACCGCCTGTGGTGTCTTGAAAGTAACGATCCGATGAACCCTGAGCCTGCGCCATAGCGCCCATCGAACCCATACCACGGTACGATTTATAGGAGCGTCCCTGGAACAGTTCAATTTCACCCGGCGACTCTTCAGTACCGGCAAACATGGAGCCCATCATCACCGCATCAGCGCCAGCCACAATGGCTTTGGATAAGTCGCCAGAGAAGCGAATGCCGCCATCAGCAATCATCGGCACGCCAGTGCCTTCTAAAGCCGTAGAGACATTAGCAATAGCAGAAATCTGTGGCACACCCACACCTGCAACAATGCGCGTGGTGCAAATCGAACCTGGACCAATGCCCACTTTAACTGCGTCAGCGCCTGCTTCGACTAAAGCGAGCGCAGCTTCACCGGTGGCAATATTACCGCCAATCACCTGTACTTGTGGGAAGTTCTCTTTTACCCAACGTACACGTTCTAGAACACCCTTAGAGTGGCCATGGGCAGTATCCACCACCACCACATCAATACCTGCCGCAGCTAATGCGGTGACTCGCTCTTCAGTGTCAGCGCCAGTACCAACCGCAGCACCGACACGTAAACGACCTTGATCGTCTTTGGAAGCCAGCGGGTAGCTTTTGGCTTTTTCAATATCGCGGAAGGTCACCATGCCGCGCAACTGGAACTTATCATTGACCACCAGCATTTTTTCAATACGGTGCTCATACAGTTTGGTTTTGATTTCTTCCAGCCCTGTGCCTTCTGGCACAGTGATCAACTGATCTTTAGGCGTCATAATCGCAGCGACAGTATCACCTGCATTGGGTGTATAGCGCAGATCACGGCCAGTCACAATGCCCACTAACTGTTTGTCAGAATCCAGTACCGGAAAGCCTGAAAAGCCGAGTTCATCGGCCTGCTTCAACAGGTTAAAGATTTTCATGTCTGGAGTGACAGTGACAGGATCATGCACAATGGCAGTTTCGAAACGCTTTACTTTGCGCACTTCTGCCGCTTGCTGTTCGACTGTCATATTTTTATGGATGATACCGATGCCGCCTTCTTGTGCCATCGCAATGGCCAAACGGGCTTCAGTAACGGTATCCATTGCTGCAGAAAGCAATGGAATATTAAGTTCAATACCCCGTGTAAGACGGGTTTTTAAGCTCACATCCTTGGGTAATACCTCGGAGTAACCGGGGATTAATAATACATCATCAAAGGTTAGAGCTTCTTGGCTGATACGCAGCATATGTTCACGCTCCCGTACGGGAAAAATGGAAGCGCGGTATTATACCGCGCAAGGTTGGGCTTCTCAATGGCTAAAACGTAAACAGTATAACAGCACTTATTAAGCAGGTTGATCACTCGATGTCTTTACGTTTGTAAGGAAACACATCAATCACCTTGCCTTCTCTAATTGCTTCCTGCAGACCTTGCCAGTATTCAGCGGTAAATAAGTCCGCATGTATTTTTTTAAACTCTTTGCGTAATTTCGCATCGGTAAACAAAAAGCGTGGAAACTCTTCTGGGAATACATCATGCGGGCCCACCGAGTACCAAGGCTCAGCTGACATTTCATCTTCTGGATAGCGCGGCTCAGGAATTTTACGGAAGTTCACCTCAGTTAAATAACTGATTTCATCGTAATCATAAAACACTACACGGCCATGACGGGTCACGCCAAAGTTTTTCAAGAGCATATCGCCAGGGAAAATATTGGCCGCAGCAAGCTGTTTAATAGCTAGGCCATAATCCTCCAGCGCATCGGTGACCTGTTGTTCGTTGGCTGTTTCTAAGTAGATATTCAACGGGGTCATACGACGCTCGGTCCAGCAATGTCGAATTAACACCTCATCACCCTGCACCTCAACAGTGTCGGCGGCAACTTCAAGCAACTCACGTAAACATTCAGCTTCAAACTTTGCCAGTGGGAAACGCAGGTCAGAAAACTCTTGGGTATCTGCCAGACGTCCCACTCGATCGACATATTTAACCATGCGGTAGCGGTCAATCACAGTGGCCCGATCAACTGTTTTAGAAGGCGAGAAACGGTCTTTAATAATTTTAAATACGGTATTAAAACCCGACAAGGTGAACACAGTCATCACCATGCCACGCACCCCTGCGGCCATCACAAACTGATCATCAGTGGTTTTTAAATGTTCAATCAAAGCGCGGTAAAACTCTGTCTTACCTTGCTTATAAAACCCAATCGAGGTGTACAGCTCTGACAGATGCTTACCCGGTAAAATACGCTGGAGAAACCTAATGAACTCTGCCGGATAAGCGACACGTACCATAAAGTACGAACGGGTAAAGGAAAAAATAATAGACACTTCAGCTTCGTCGGTAATCGCTGTATCCATGCGGATACCCAAGCCTTCACGATTGAGTATAGGGATCACCAGCGGCCACTGCTCATCAAGGGTAAAGACACGACCGACTAAATAAGCACCTTTATTGCGATACAGACGCGAGCTGTATAACTCAATCTGTAACTCAGGATCTTTACACACCCAGTCCGGCAAGCTGGCCCGCAATTGTTTTTCAAGGCGACACAGATCACGCTCTTGATCTTCGTAAGGCACCGCAAACTTATAATCTTCACTGACTTGTCGCAAAGTGCTGGTTAAATCAGCGTTGGGTCGATACGTACGAATTTGCATCGGTGCATCATGCTCACTCAGCCCTGCTCGCGTGCTGTGTACAAACATACACTCATCGGTGATTAAGTCATGGCTGTACAGGCTGTTAAAAATCGAGTTGAACCAGGTTTCAGATAATTCATCATCAAGCCGTAAATCAATTTGGCCAATATAGGATTTTTTAATTAGCGGCCAACATTCAATATTCAGCAGCACGTCTTCACCGTGCTCCTTGAGCAGTGCATCACGAGTCAGCTCGACACGGATTTTATACAGTTGGATACGCGCTGCTGAGGCATTTTGTATCTCTTGCCATTGGGCCTTTTCAAAGCGTTCACGGCCTAAGTTAGTGATTTCACGAAACTGCTCTCGATAGTGATCAAAACCATCTAAAATTTGTCGCGCTATAACAACAGACGGGCAATTTATAGCCATTAATACACTCCTTCAATGGACCTACAGCAAACTCAATGGACTTACAGAAAAACTGGCAAACATCTGCTGACAAGCTGCCGCTCAGATGTTGATCACTTTACTGAGCGAGTTCTTTCTCAGTAAATAAACCATCAAATAGCATACTCGACAAATAACGTTCACCTGAGTCAGGCAAAATCACCACTAGGGTTTTCCCCTGCATACTGGGCTGCTCAGCTAAACGAACCGCTGCGGCCATCGCTGCCCCACATGATATACCGCTTAATATACCTTCTTCCCGCATCAAACGCAGTGCCATCTCTTTGGCTTCTTCATCGCTGACCTGCTCAACCTGATCAAGCATAGCTAAATCGAGATTTTTTGGCACAAAACCTGCACCAATACCTTGAATTTTATGTGGCGAGGGTGCTGCAGCTTGCCCTGCCAGTACTTGGCTAATCACCGGCGAACTGCTGGGCTCAACCCCCACAGATAAAATCGGCTTGCCGCAGGTGTTTTTAATATAGCGGGAAATACCGGTAAGGGTACCGCCAGTGCCAACCCCGCTGATCAACACATCAATCGCACCATCGGTATCACGCCAAATTTCTGGGCCTGTGGTCTTTTCATGCACATCAGGGTTAGCGGGGTTATCAAACTGCTGCAACACCAAATATTTCTCTGGATCACTGGCAGCAATTTCATGGGCCTTATCAATGGCACCTTGCATACCTTTGGCTGGCTCAGTTAAGACCAGCTCAGCGCCCAGCGCCTTAAGAATCTTGCGGCGCTCAATGCTCATTGAGGACGGCATGGTTAAAATCAGTTTATAACCACGAGCAGCAGCGACAAAAGCTAAGCCAATACCAGTATTTCCTGATGTTGGCTCAACCATGGTGACACCCGGCTTAAGCGCACCAGACGCTTCAGCAGCCTGCACCATGCTCACCCCTATACGGCACTTTACCGAACCGGCAGGGTTGCGCGACTCAATTTTAGCTAGGATAGTCACGCCTTTTGGCGCTAAGCGGTTGATCTGCACTAAAGGTGTATTCCCAACACTTTGTGCATTGTCGACATAAATTCGGGTCATTGATAATTCCTCAATTCATTACATATATTAATCTGAGCCTAAAGCCACGCGCCTCGAGCGTCCAGTCTGTTTTCAACAAACTACTGCACATAAAATGACTGAGACAACCCCTACGTTCACATTTGCAAAATGGGCAAGGTATAGTAAGCAGTATGTAGCATCATTCACTTATTCTACTTAAAAACAATAACACGCAAGTCTTGCTGAGGTTTTATATGAAGTTTTCTGGTACTCAATCCTATGTTGCAACAGATGATCTTAAGTTGGCGGTTAACGCTGCCATTACTTTAGAGCGCCCTCTATTAGTAAAAGGTGAGCCTGGCACAGGTAAAACTATGTTAGCGGAACAACTGGCGGAATCCTTCGGCGTTAAACTGATCACTTGGCACATTAAGTCCACCACTAAAGCACACCAAGGGTTGTATGAGTACGATGCAGTCAGTCGTTTACGTGATTCACAGCTGAACTCAGAACGCGTGCATGATGTGCGCAATTACATTAATAAAGGCAAGCTGTGGGAAGCCTTTGAAGCAGAAGAGCGCGTGATTTTGCTGATTGATGAAATTGATAAAGCCGACATTGAGTTCCCCAACGACTTGCTGCAAGAAATCGACAAAATGGAGTTCTACGTCTACGAGACCGATGAAACCATTAAGGCAAAACACCGCCCGATTATTATTATCACCTCCAATAACGAAAAAGAACTGCCGGATGCTTTCTTGCGCCGCTGCTTCTTTCACTATATTGCTTTCCCTGACCGCAATACCTTGCAGAGAATTGTCGATGTGCATTACCCCAATATCAGCCAATCGCTGGTCAGCGAAGCGCTGGATGTGTTTTTTGACGTGCGACAAATCCCAGGACTGAAGAAAAAACCCTCCACCAGTGAGCTGGTTGATTGGATCAAGCTGTTGATGGCCGACAATATTGGCGAAAAAATTCTACGTGAGCGTGATGTGACCAAAGCCATTCCTCCTCTGGCCGGCGCATTAATTAAAAACGAGCAAGATGTCATGCTACTGGAGCGCTTAGCATTTATGAGTCGCCGCAAACGCTAAATCCATGTGCTGCGCGGGCTTGCTTAAATTACCTAGGCAGACCCGCTGCACCTTTTACTTAAGAGGTCTGTAGCCATGCTGCTGAATTTATTTAATGAAATGCGCGCCGCTAAAGTGCCGGTCTCGGTGCGTGAACTCTTAGACTTAATCAATGCGCTTAAACACAATGTGGTGTTTGCCGACATGGATGAGTTCTATTACTTATCGCGAGCGATTCTGGTTAAAGATGAGCGCCACTACGATAAGTTTGACCGTGCTTTTGCTGCCTACTTTGAAGGCATTGAAAACCTTGACCAACATATTGAAGCGTTAATTCCGGATGAGTGGTTACGCCGTGAGTTTGAGCGCTCGCTGAGCGAAGAAGAACGGGCCAAAGTCGAATCCTTAGGCGGTCTTGATAAGTTAATCGAAGAATTTAAGAAACGTCTAGAAGAGCAAAAAGGTAAACACCAAGGCGGCAACAAGTGGATAGGTACTGGTGGCACCAGCCCTTTTGGCTCTGGCGGCTATAACCCCGAAGGGATTCGCATTGGCAATGAAGGCGAACGTCAAGGTCGTGCGGTTAAGGTTTGGGAGCAGCGCGAATACAAAGATCTTGATGATCAGGTGGAAATTGGCACCCGTAATATTAAGGTGGCTCTACGTCGTTTGCGTAAATTTGCTCGCCAAGGCGCTGAGAGTGAGTTTGATCTAGAGGCCACCATTGACCATACCGCCCGTGATGCTGGGCTGCTGAATATTCAAATGCGTCCTGAGCGTCGTAATACGGTCAAATTGCTGATTTTATTTGATATTGGCGGCTCAATGGATGCTCATATCAAAACCAGTGAAGAGCTGTTTTCCGCTTGTAAGTCTGAATTTAAACATCTGGAATATTATTATTTCCATAACTTTATTTATGAAGGCGTATGGAAAAACAACGCCCGTCGTCACAATGAGCGCATTCCCACCCAGGATATTCTGCATAAATACGGTGAGGACTATAAAGTGATTTTTGTCGGTGACGCTTCCATGTCACCCTACGAGATCTCCCACGCCGGCGGCAGCGTTGAACACTGGAATGAGGAGCCGGGCTATATCTGGATGCAGCGCTTTAAACAGAAGTTTAAAAAGATTATCTGGCTTAATCCCTACCCACAACACACTTGGGACTACACCCATTCTATTTCCATGATTCGTGAGCTGGTCGAGGATCAGATGTACCCCATGACCATTGCAGGACTTGAGCAAGGCATGAGCTACTTAGCTAAATAATTCATGTACCAACAGACTCACCTGCAATACTTTTCTCAGGCATTCACAGTGCGCTACTCATGACCTGCTAAAGACTCACCAGCAACACCAATGTTCAAGACCCAGCACGCTGGTATCACGGCAAGCGTAGCCATGGATGGCGCAGCGCCCGAATCGGGTCAGGAAGACCCGTTGAGGGAAGAGTGATACTAGCGCACTGGGTCATGCACAGAGCTGGCGATCCGTTTTACGGACTATTTTTGGAGCAAGATTAAGTGCAAGCCGTGCTTCGGGATAGATGTTAATCCGTCGATGAACCCATCCAGGGTTCAACTCCGGCGCTACGCCATCCTTGGCTGCGCTCACCACATCGACCCCGAAACACTCATTGACCCTCTGCGGCGTGCTCACTATTGCAAAACAATTCGTGAAAGCCAGCAATCACAACATCTTTCTCACACACTCACAGTGCGCTATTCATGACCTGCTAAAGACTCACCAGCAACACCAATGTTCAAGACCCAGCGCGCTGGTATCACGGCAAGCGTAGCCATGGATGGCGCAGCGCCCGAATCGAGTCAGGAAGACCCGTTGAGGGAAGAGTGATACTAGCGCGCTGGGTCATGCACAGAGCTTGCCCTAGCTTCTGCTTGTTATGCTAACAACCTTGAGCAACAATCTCACCGCCGCGCCACAGGATCCATTCACCTGGCTGATACAGATGCCATTTTTCATTGTCAGTTAACGGCTCTGTCGCCAGTACAGTCACAATATCATTGGGCGTAGTTTCAGCATGAAAGTCCACACTGACATCGGCATCTTTCAACGTCGCCGGGCCAAAAGGCGCGCGACGGGTAATATGCGCTAGCTTAGTGGTGCAAAAACTAAACAACCAGTCACCATTACTCAGCAAGCAGTTAAATACACCTTTGCGACGATACTCTTGGCAAGCCGCAATAATTACTGGCAAAAACTGCTCAATACAGCACTGCTCAGTACAGGCATCGCGCAAACGGTTTAATAGATCACAGAAGGCTGCCTCGCTATCGGTATCTCCTACTGGCTGATATATTCCTGCAGATGGCGCAAAGTCAGCCAACTGCCCATTATGGGCAAAACACCAGTTACGCCCCCACATTTCACGCATAAATGGATGAGTATTGGCTAAACTCACAGCGCCAACATTGGCCTGACGGATATGCCCAATCACAGTTTCGCTTTTAATCGGATAACGCTGCACTAAGCGAGCAATTTCTGACTCCGCACTGGCTTGTGGATCCTGAAATAAGCGCAAACCGCGTCCCTCATAAAAACCAATGCCCCAACCATCACGGTGCGGGCCCGTACGGCCACCACGCTGCATCAATCCGGTGAAACTAAACACCACATCAGTTGGCACATTAGCGCTCATACCCAGTAATTCACACATAACAGACTCCTCTAACGCTGCGCGACACAATCTGCGTGCGAATTTTCATGTTCTACAGCGAACTTATTCTGCACCGCCAAACGAGGCTCTAACTCATGGCTCTGTTCATCAAGTTCTGGCGCTGCGCAGCTTTTTTGGCATTGTGTTTATTACGCATGATCAACCAACGCAACAAAATAAAAACAGCATAAGCAGCAAACGCCATTGCGCCATACATCACCAAGTCAGCTACCGAACGCCAAGCATCATTACTGACGTTAAACAGTAAATCCATCACTGTTATGGCAATTGCCGGTGCATAAAAATCGCGCGCTGGGTCAACCACAGTGGGGGTAAATAAAACAACTGCGGCTAATACCCGTAACGGCTCACGCAGATAGCGCCACATCCAGCCGGTGAAATAAAACCAGGCAAATAAACAACCTAAAGCGGATACGGCATAAATGCCCCACGCCAACTGATAATCGTATTCTGTCATGATATTTTACAGCACTAAAAGGGTCTAAAGAGGTAGCTATGATAGCGATTTTTACAGCACTTGGCTTGACTCGTGCCGAGCTTTAGCAAAATCACCACCAAGCAGACATCAAAACAATTGATTGAACAGCGCTACAACGGATCTACCCGCCTTACTGATGCTGCTGTAAGGCCCAACGCACATGCTCTTGCACCAACTCTGAGGGGTCTTCAAGGCGCGCCCGTAGTGCTTCTACAACGGCAATAGTGGTGGGTGCATTACCTAAGCCAACGGCTAAATTACGTAACCAGCGCTCATAACCGGTGCGCCGAATCGGCGAACCTTGAGTACGGCGCAAAAACTGCTCTTCAGTCCACATAAACAATTCTGCCAAGGTTGTGTTATCCAGACGATGGCGAGGCTGAAAATCATCTTCTTGGGTTGGTTTAGCAAAACGGTTCCATGGACAGACCAATTGACAGTCATCACAACCAAACACACGATTGCCCATTAACGGGCGTAATTCTTCCGGGATCGACCCTTTTAATTCAATGGTTAAATAGGAAATACAGCGCCGTGCATCCAATACTCGCTCGCCAACAAAGGCCTGAGTGGGACATACTTCTAAGCAGGCCGTGCAACGACCACAGTGATCGCGGTCATTCGGCTCATCAATGGGCAAAGGTAAATCAACCAACAACTCGCCCAAAAAGAACCAACTGCCGGCTTTACGGTTTAAAATTAAGGTGTTCTTACCCATCCAGCCTAAGCCCGCTTTACGCGCTAAAGGTTTTTCTAACACCGGCGCGCTGTCGACAAATGCGCGATAGCCAAAGGGGCCAATGGCTGCAGTAATTTTCTCAGCCAGCGCCTGCAAGCGTTTACGGATTAATTTATGGTAGTCACGGCCTAATGCATAACGGGATATATACGCTTTCTCTGGTGCAGCCAGCACCTGTGCCATTTGGCTATCCTCTGGCAGATAATCCATTCGTACAGAAATCACTCGCAACGTACCTGGCACCAGCTCATCAGGACGTGAACGCTTGCTGCCATGGCTGGCCATATAGGCCATTTCACCATGATAGCCAGCCGCTAAAAAGGCATCCAAACGCGCCGCATCCTCACTTAAATCAATATCAGTGATGCCCAGCTGTTGGAAACCTAATTGTTCCGCCCAGTCGCGGATTGATGCAGTTAAGGCGATCAGATTAAGCTGCTCAGCCACCATATAACGCCACCCTAAAAAATGTTATATTGTTTCCTATAGTACTCAGCATTGGTAAACACAATGATGACTAATAATGCACTCGTGCGCAGTATACATGCCGCTAATCGAGCGCGCTTCGCTCTATGGATTAGTAAGACAGACAAAGGTCAACTCGAGCAGTTGCTAGTTCTTGCTGGCAGCTTAAGCATGGAGGAAACTGCCTACCAACTAAATATAAGCTTTGCACAGCAGCAAGCAGACCGAAACAGCGCTGCACTTCAGATCGCAGATCGTTATAATGTAGTTAGAGTAGTTAAACACTACAATAATTTGCTGTTTGTCTCAGCAGTTGTTGCTGCAGCTCTCGCTAAGCGTCGGCATCCTGTTATGCTCGGCGTTGGCTTTGGGGATGCGCTCAATGTTGTAGCCCCGCTGTTATTGACTCAAGGCAGGCCAGCTTATTTTGCCGCCTACTCAATAGTTTGGTTGCAGACCTGCGCCAGTAATCAGCCTGTTGGCCGCAGCATAACAGCCAGCGCTATGCACCACACTGTCCGCTTTATTTTCGAGGAACACAACCCATGTCAGGCGTAGAGTTATACATTCAAGACGAAGACGCCATGACGCGACTGGGCCAAACTCTGGCTAAACTCACTGCAGGACATGGCATACTTTTCTTACAAGGCGACTTGGGTGCCGGAAAAACAACCTTATCACGGGGTATTATTCGTGCTTTAGGCCATAATGGTCCAGTCAAAAGTCCAACTTTTACTTTAGTTGAGCCCTATGAAATAAATGAATTGCGCGTATGGCACTTTGATTTGTACCGCCTAACTGATCCTGAGGAACTGGAGTACTTAGGTATTCGCGACTATTTTGCCGATGATGACTTGTGTTTAATTGAATGGCCGCAACAGGGTCAAGGTTATTTACCGCAACCTGACATCGAAATCACCATAAAAGCCCATAATGATGGGCGAATTGTGCGATTATTACCCTTTAGCACACGCGGCGAAAGCTGGTGCGTTGCTTTAGCAAGCCTAACTTACAATATATAGTGAGGATATCCGTGCGCATAAAATCATTACTCGCTGCTTTAATTGTCTGTATCGTCTTGCCCGTACAAGCCTATGCAATGACACAAATTAACAGTGTGCGCCTTTGGCGGGCACCAGACAACACACGCCTAGTGTTTGACCTTACCGGTCCTGTAGAACACAGCGTATTCACCTTAAGCGCTCCTGACCGGATCGTAATTGATATTAAAAAAACCAAACTCTCCGCTGAATTGAACAACCTAACTGGCGGTAAGTCCCCCATTACTCAGGTGCGCACAGGCGACCGTGAAGAAGATGGCTTGCGCATTGTCCTTGATATAGCTGAACAAGTGACCCCAAAGAGCTTCACTCTGGTGCCTAACCAAAAATATGGCCATCGTTTGGTGGTGGATTTATTTGATAACGCACCCCAAACTGCTGTCGCCAGCACATTCACCCGGCAAACTGTTAATAGAGCATCAAGCAAAGCAATAGCTGCGCCTGTATTGTCGCAACTACCGGCATCAGGCAAACGCGATATTGTGATTGCTATCGACGCTGGCCATGGTGGCGAAGACCCAGGCGCCATTGGCCCAGGCGGCTTGCGGGAAAAAGATGTGGTGCTAAGTATCGCCAAAGAACTGCAACGACAAATCAACGCAGAAAAAGGTTTTCGTGCAGAGTTAGTACGCACCGGCGATTACTTTATTCCGTTACGCCGTCGCACTGATATTGCCCGCAAAAAGGGCGCTGATTTATTTGTCTCCATTCATGCCGATGCAGCTCCACGAGCAGCTGCTTTTGGTGCCTCTGTATTTGCTTTATCCGATAGCGGTGCAACCTCTGAAACTGCACGCTGGTTAGCAGACAGTGAAAACCGCTCAGACTTAATTGGTGGTGCGGGTAATGTCAAACTGCATGATAAAGACGCGGTGCTGGCCAGTGTGCTGCTTGATCTTTCGATGACCGCTTCACTGTCTTCCAGTTTGGATGTTGGTCAAAAAGTATTGAGCAATATGGGTCGCATCACTCCCCTGCACAAAAAACGTGTTGAGCAGGCCGGCTTTATGGTGCTGAAGTCGCCAGATATGCCATCCATTTTGGTTGAAACAGGCTTTATTACCAACCCCGGTGAATCTAAAAAACTATCTAACCGCGGCCATCAGCAAGCCTTAGCACGCTCTATCCACGCCGGTGTGCGCCAGTTTTTCCAGCAAAACCCACCACCAGGCAGCTATGTTGCTTGGTTACGTGACTCTGGCAAACTGGCCATTGGCCCGCGGGAGCATGTGGTGCGCTCAGGTGAAAGCCTGTCATTACTGGCTAACCGCTACCAGGTGAGTGCAGCGCAACTGCGCAGTGCTAACAAACTCACAACAGATGCGCTTAAAGTGGGACAAATACTCACAGTACCGGCCACAACTTTAGCAGGACAATAATGACTGACGTACGCGCCATTCACCTTCTCAGCCCACGCTTAGCCAACCAAATTGCCGCGGGCGAAGTGGTTGAAAGACCCTCATCAGTGGCCAAGGAACTGCTAGAAAACTGTCTTGACGCCGGTGCCAAGCGCATTGACATTGATATCGAACAAGGCGGGGTTAAACGCTTACAAATCCGTGATGATGGCCACGGTATTTCTGCTGACCAACTGCCCCTGGCCCTAGCTCGACACGCCACCAGCAAGATTGCTGTATTGGCTGATTTAGAAGGCGTGGCCAGCTTGGGCTTCCGCGGCGAAGCCCTCGCCTCTATCAGCTCAGTGTCACGCCTTACCCTCACCTCGCGCACTGTCGATGCCGAGCAAGCATGGCAAGTAGAGGCTGAAGGCCGTGATATGGAGCCGCGGGTACAACCAGCAGCACATCCGCTGGGCACCACAGTTGAAGTCTGTGATTTGTTTTTTAACACTCCCGCACGGCGTAAGTTTTTACGCACTGAAAAAACCGAGTTTGATCATTTACAGGATGTGATCAAACGCATGGCATTAGCGCGCTTTGATGTGGCCTTTCACCTACGCCACAATGGCAAAACTATTCTAGCACTGCACCCTGCCAAGGATGAAGTTGCCCAAGCTCGGCGTATTGCTGCAGTTTGCGGTGATGCTTTTTTAGAACAAGCCATGCCTATTAATGTCGAACGCAACGGCTTGCACCTGTGGGGTTGGGTTGGCTTGCCTACCTTCTCCCGCAGCAGGGCAGATATGCAACATTTCTACGTCAATGGCCGTGTGGTCAGCGATCGACTGGTTGCCCACGCAGTGCGTCAAGCTTACCGTGATGTCATGTATGGCGGTCGCCACCCTGCTTTTGTTTTATTTTTGGAGCTTGATCCAGGCAGTGTTGATGTTAACGTGCACCCGACTAAACACGAAGTACGTTTTCGTGACAATCGCAGCGTGCATGACTTCCTCTACGGCACATTGCACCGCGCCATTGCAGATGTACGCCCGGAAAACAAACTTGAACCCACTGACAGCCTAAGCCTACAAGGTGAGCCTGCAGCCAGAGGTTTAGAAGCAGGTGAATTTGGCCCCCAAGGGCATATTCCACTCGGCACTGCGGCGAGCAATACGCTGCCGGCATTTCAGCCCAGCGCTCAGCACGGCCAACCCGCCAGTTTTAATCGAGGCAATTACGGCCAACAAGCAGCGCCAGTACCACACACACCAGCCCAGTACCAAGAGGCTTACCAAGCCTTTGCCCAACCGTTGGGGAACTTAGCTGAGTCAACGCAAGAAGAAATTCCCCCGCTGGGCTTTGCCATAGCCCAGCTCAAAGGGATTTATATCCTTGCAGAAAACCAACACGGTTTAGTGCTGGTTGATATGCATGCCGCCCACGAGCGCGTGATGTACGAACGTCTGAAGCTGGCTATGGCTGACGAAGGTTTGCGTGGACAACCCTTGCTGGTACCAGAAACCCTCGCCCTAAGTGCAGCAGAAGTAGATTGTGCAGAGCAATATGCTCAATGGTTTAATCATCTGGGTTTTGAATTACAAGGCTTGGGTCCTGAAAGCATCGCCATTCGCCAAATTCCTGCCCTGCTTAAGCAAGCTGATGCCGCGGAGCTGGTACGCGATGTCTTAAGCGACTTAATTGAATACGGCAGCAGCGATAAAATTCAAGCTCACACCAATGAGTTGCTGGCAACCATGTCCTGCCATGGTGCTGTGCGTGCCAACCGCCGTCTGACGCAAATGGAAATGAATGCTTTATTACGCGATATGGAAGTCACTGAGCGCAGTGGCCAGTGCAATCATGGCCGCCCCACTTGGACGCAACTGGGTTTAGATGAGTTGGATAAGCTGTTCTTGCGCGGTCGCTAAGCGCTTTATTCCTTTTACTGATCCAAATAGACAGCTCTAGAGGCCTTGCAGGGCTGTAGCGCTAGCTAGATTCGGCCTGATGTAAACAAACGCTGACGCCCTCGGAAACTCAAAATACACTCACAAAAAAGCCGATCATTTGACCGGCTTTTTTGTTTGTTAGTGCTTAGCTCATGCCAAGTTTCTTTTCCAAGTAGTGAATATTCACCCCACCTTTGCAGAAACCCTTGTCCTTGAGCAACTCGCGGTGCAAAGGCACATTACTTTTAATGCCATCAATAACAATTTCATCTAAAGCATTGCGCATCCGTGCCATTGACTCTTCTCGGGTTGCGCCCCAAGTAATAATTTTACCAATCAAAGAATCATAGTTCGGTGGCACTGTGTAGCCGCTGTACAAATGTGTATCCATGCGCACACCATTGCCACCAGGAGCATGGAAATGCTTCACTAACCCAGGGCTGGGCATAAAGTTATCTGGATCTTCAGCATTAATTCGGCACTCAATGGCGTGACCGGTGAACTTGATATCTTCCTGCTTGATGGACAGCTTATTACCTGCCGCAATGCTAAGCATTTCTTTAATGATATCAATCCCAGTAATCATCTCAGTGATAGGGTGTTCAACCTGAATCCGAGTATTCATTTCAATAAAGTAGAAGCGTCCATCTTCATAGAGAAATTCAAAAGTACCCGCACCACGATAACCAATATCACCACAGGCTTTAATGCAGCGTGCATACACTCGCTGACGTGCCTCTTCATCAATAAAGGGTGCTGGCGCTTCTTCAATCACTTTTTGGTGACGGCGCTGCAACGAGCAATCGCGATCCCCTAAATGAACCGCATTTCCTTGCCCATCGGCCAACACTTGAACTTCAACATGGCGAGGGTTACTTAAGTATTTTTCCAAATACACCACGGGGTTGCCAAAGATTTGTGCGCCTTCGTTACGGGTCAATTCCGCTGCACGAATTAAATCTTCTTCTTTGTGCACCACGCGCATACCACGTCCACCGCCGCCGCCCGAAGCTTTAATGATCACTGGGTAACCAACTTCGCGAGCAATAGCTAAAGCCTCTTCTGGATCTTCAGATAAGGCACCATCAGAGCCTGGCACTATAGGTACGCCCGCTGCTTTCATGGCTTCTTTAGCCGACACTTTGTCCCCCATCATGCGTATCACTGCAGCGCTGGGACCCACAAAAGCAAAGCCAGAATTTTCCACTTGTTCAGCAAAGTCTGCGTTTTCAGCCAAGAAACCATAGCCTGGATGAATTGCAGTCGCACCAGTCACTTCAGCTGCGGCAATAATCGCTGGAATATTTAAATAGGATTCTGAGCCAGGGGCGGGACCAATGCACACCGACTCATCGGCTAAAGACAAATGCATCAGTTCACGGTCTGCAGTTGAATGCACCGCCACTGTTTTAATACCTAATTCTTTACATGCGCGGATAATGCGTAAGGCAATTTCACCACGGTTAGCAATCAGGACTTTTTCCAACATTGTAAACTCCTAAGTCAGTTAGACAATGGTGAATAAGGGCTGGTCATACTCAACCGGCTGGCCATTGTCGACTAGGATAGAATCAATCACCCCACCAACTTCTGCTTCAATGTGGTTCATCATTTTCATTGCTTCAACGATGCACAATACATCACCTTTCTTCACCGTTTGCCCAACAGTCACAAAATCTTCTGAGGTCGGAGATCCAGCGCGGTAGAAAGTTCCTACCATGGGTGAACGCGCTACTGTACCAGTGTACTTAGGACAGGATGGAGCTTCTTCTTCAGCGGCGGCGACTGGCGCGGCCACAGGTGCTGCTGCGGGCTGTGGTGCCGCCGCATATACGGACTGTTGAGCAACCTGCTTACTATGACGACTGATACGAACGGATTCTTCGCCTTCGTGGATTTCCAACTCATCGATGCCGGACTCTTCTAGCAACTCAATGAGTTTTTTAACTTTACGAATATCCATAGACCGTGACTCCAAAATTAAGGGATTATTATTTAATATGTTCAATTGCTGCGTCTAAGGCAAAGCGGTAACCGCTGGCGCCTAGACCACAAATCACCCCTACTGCCACATCTGAGAAGTAGGAGTGATGACGAAATTGTTCTCGTTTATGCACGTTAGATAAATGCACTTCAAAGAATGGGATGTTCACAGCAAGCAACGCGTCACGCAATGCGACACTGGTATGAGTAAAAGCTGCTGGATTAATGATAATACAGTCGACTTTCTCATGACCAGCCGCATGAATGCGCTCGATCAATTGATGTTCTGCGTTGCTTTGTATAAAAGACAGTTGATGGCCCGCCGCTTGCGCTTGCTTAACCAGCCCCTGATTAATCTGTTCAAGGGTCGTTGCACCATACACATCGGGTTCGCGTGTACCTAATAAATTCAAATTAGGGCCATGCAAAACTAAAAAAGAAGCCATCCAAAAACCTTGCTCATGAAAACATTTAAGTAAATATGCCTAGATTTACGCTAAAAGTCAGCAACTCTATGCAAAATATAGGCCTTCTTGGCATTAAAGAGAACTGTCAAGTCAGCATAACCCTGCTAATAAAGCAGTATAGGCGCTGGAAAAGCAAGGTTCTGCAGCTCTAACCGCCTCTGACAAGCACGTCAGCAGTACAACACTAAAACTCTGCCAGCACATAAACTGCATAAGCGGGTTCTTCGTACGGGTGTGCAGCCTTAAGTGCGTCAACGACCGACTGAATGACTGCTGCAGCAACCACCAGTTCCACACGCCACTCAGCAACCTGTTCTAATTGTCCTTGGCTGCCGATAAATGGCTGGCTGCCAGGCATAGGCTGAAATTGACCCTGCCCCAATACCTGCCAACAACAGTTTTTATAATCGCCAACTGTCCCTGCACCTGCGGCAAACACCGCCTGTTTTACCACTTCGAGATGGCTTTCAGGCACATAAAAAATGAGCGTATACACTAATCCCCCTTAACGCCTCTGGTACTCACTTAATGAGTCTTCAGGCTAAATGCTTTACAATTCAATAAGATTTACATTGGAGTTTATGACAGTGATTGCACCACGTTTTGCACCGTTAGTTTTTTCTATCTTGATGTCAGTTTATATGGTTACCGCTATGACCTTTGTGATTACTTGGGTCAATACTGGATTGGACGAAGGTTTTCTACTGCGCTGGTCGCGCTCTTTTTATATCGCTTTCCCCATTGCTTTTAGTTTGACGTGGCTCGGCGCACCCTATATCCAGAAATTTGTCGCGAAACACATTAAAACAGCTTCTTGAACACTCTTTACTGGCTACAGCCTAAGCACTGACAAGCGCCTAGGCTGCTGCACCGTTAGACCTTACGTAAAATCACACTACCAATCGAATAGCCTGCACCAAACGAACTCAGCACCCCTAACGCACCTGACCCTAAGTCATCTTGATGCAGATGCAATGCAATCACTGAACCTGCAGAACTGGTATTGGCGTACGTATCCAAAATAACCGGTGCTTCTGCAGCGGTTGCATCGCGGCCAAGTAGTTTGCGGGTAATCAATAAGTTCATATTTAGGTTGGCTTGGTGCAACCAAAAGCGCTGTACATCGTGCACATCAATTTGCTGCTCGGCTACATGCTCAGCAATGATGCTGGACACTTTAGGGCACACCTCACGGAAGACTTTGCGCCCTTCCTGGACAAACAATTTGTCTTCAGCGCCGATGCCTTCTTCAGCGCAACGGTTCAGATAGCCAAAATTATTGCGAATGTTATTAGAGAACTGCGTAAACAGCTTAGTGCCAACCACTTCCCACTGGTGCGCCGATGTAGCAAGTTCGGCATCTTCTAAAATCACTGCGGTACAGGCATCGCCAAAGATAAAGTGACTGTCACGGTCGCAGAAGTTGAGATGACCAGTGCAGATTTCAGGGTTGACCATCAAGATTGCTCGGGCTTGTCCGCTTTGAATGGCATTGACTGCAGCTTGAATACCAAAAGTTGCCGAAGAACAGGCCACGTTCATATCATAGGCAAAACCTTCAATCCCTAAAGCTGCTTGCACTTCGATGGCCACCGCAGGATAAGCACGCTGTAAGTTTGAGCAGGCTACTATAACGCCATCAATATCTGCCGCGGTACGACCGGCCCGCTGCAATGCTTCTTCCGCAGCAGCCATGGCCATCTCGCAGAGAATACCCCACTCATCATCAGAGCGCTCGGGGATGCGCGGCTTCATCCGCTGCGGATCTAAGATGCCTGCTTTATCAATGACAAAACGGCTTTTAATACCCGAGGCTTTCTCAATAAAAGCTGAACTTGATTCTGGTTTAGCCTCAATCTCACCGCTGGCAATTTCTGCTGCATGCTCAGCATTAAACTGCTGTGACCACGCATTGAACGCAACAACCAATTCATCATTGGAAATACTTTGCGCAGGCGTATATAGGCCTGTACCACTGATTACGACTTTTTTCACGGTCAATCCTCTGCATAAGCCGCGGTGCGTGCGGCTGTGTTGACGCTGCCCAAACAATGCAGGCAACACTGAAACCATCTAAAACTCAAATATAAGTCAGCATAGCAAGCAGCGACAGACCAACACATTGCAACTCAGCCACCCGCTATATCTGACTTTAAGCCTCAAAATCCTAACTAATCAACAGCGACAACGCGTAACTCTTTGGGCATGGAAAAAGTGACATTTTCTGGACGGCCATCCAATTCTTCAGCCATCTGCGCACCCCAACCTTGCAAGCATTCAATCACACCTTGCACTAAAATCTCTGGAGCGGACGCGCCAGCAGTGACACCCACCACAGCACTCTCGGTAAACCACTCAGGCTTTAAGTCTTCAGCGCCATCAATCAAATACGCCGGGGTACCCATGCGATCGGATAGCTCTCGCAAACGATTGGAGTTTGAACTGTTAGGGCTGCCAACCACCAAGACCACATCACAGTCGCCGGCTAATTGTTTAACCGCATCTTGGCGGTTTTGTGTGGCATAGCAAATATCATCTTTACGCGGTCCGCTGATGGCTGGAAAACGCAGCTTTAAAGCATCAATCACACGACTGGTGTCATCCATGGATAAAGTAGTCTGCGTAACAAAGGCCAAGGTATCCGGGTTTTCCACCTCCAGAGTCGCCACATCGGCCTCATTTTCCACTAGATAGATATGCCCACCTTCACCCTCATCATATTGCCCCATGGTGCCTTCCACTTCGGGATGACCGGCATGGCCAATCAATACGCACTCACGACCTTGTCTGCTATAACGCACCACTTCCAAATGTACTTTGGTCACTAATGGGCAAGTGGCATCAAAGACTTTTAAACCACGGCGATCGGCTTCATCACGCACTGCTTTAGACACACCGTGCGCACTAAAAATAACAATATTATCGTCCGGTACTTGGTGCAGCTCTTCGACAAATACCGCACCCCGTTCGCGCAGATCTTCCACCACAAACTTATTGTGCACAACTTCATGACGCACGTAGATTGGCGGCTGAAAAACCTCTAAGGCACGGTTCACAATTTCAATTGCACGATCAACACCGGCACAAAAACCCCGTGGATTTGCTAATTTAATGCGCATTCATACCACCCAATCCATTTACACAGTGCTGTTTTGCACCTGAATAATTTCAACATCAAAGGTGATGACCTTACCGGCCAGCGGATGATTAAAGTCAACCGTCACCTGTTTATCGTTATACTCTTTTACCACACCCGGCATTTCAGCACCGGCAGCATCTTTAAAGATCACCAAGACACCGTAATCCAACTCCATATCATCAAACTGATTGCGTGGCATCACCTGAACATTTTGCTCATTCGGCGTACCAAAGCCTTCTTCAGGCTGAACGGTAAAGGTCCGCTTATCACCTGCTTTAAGACCAAAAAGCTTGCTCTCAAAACCCGGCAACAAACTACTATCACCGACAGTAAAAGTGGCTGGATCTTTGTCAAAATTACTATCAATCACATCATCGCTATCAAACTTCAAAGCAAAATGCAGGGTTACCGTGCTATTTTGCCCAATACGCTGTTCACTCATTGCTCTGCACTCCAGTTGTACTGCTGCTTGCCGGTTTATTACCACGGAACATATCCAGTGCCAACATTACCGCGCCCACTGTAATCGCGCTATCAGCAATATTAAACGCTGGAAAATACCATTGGGTTTTCCAGTGTACTAAAATAAAATCAACCACATGCCCTAAGACAACTCGATCATACAGATTGCCTATGGCACCGCCGAGCACTAAAGCTAAGGCGATCGCCAACCAGGTTTCATTGTTTTTCAGCCGCTTGAGCCACACCACCAGCACCACACTGACTGATAGCGCTATCACGGCAAAAAACCAGCGCTGCCAACCAGACTCGCTGGCTAAAAAACTAAAGGCCGCGCCGCGGTTATAGGCCAAGGTCCAGCTAAACAGATCAGGGATCACCACCATTTGCTGGTACAGCTCAAAGTTGCCCACAAACCAGTGCTTGGAAACCTGATCAGCAGCGATAACCAAGAGACTGAGCCACAGCCAAGCCAGCTTACCAAAACGTGCAGCCATTAAGCAGCACTCCTATCCATCATAAAGCCCCTAGAAAACCGCTGAGCAACCAGCCGCGCACAATCGGATACAAATCCCATGAAACGCAGCACGCCTGAGCTATCACCTAGATAGGTGAGTTTACCAGCACCGCGTGACCACGCAGATCGCGGGCGCAGACCGTTTTCCTGTGGCTGTTTATGCATAGTGGCGCACTTCACCGTCACCATCTAGGTTATCAGCACAACGGGCGCAAATTTCTGGGTGTGCGGACACTGAACCCACATCCGCACGGTGGTGCCAGCAACGGGTGCACTTAGGTTCTGCAGACTTACTGATCTGCAATTGCAAACCAGCCAGCTCAGTCTCCACTGCATCCGCTGGTGCATCAGCCAAGTCAGCCACCTGCGCCGTCGAGGTGATCAAAACAAAGCGCAGTTCATCACCTAAACGATTGAGCTTCTCTGCCAGTGCTGTATCAGCATAAAGGGTCACTTGCGCCTGAAGATTACCGCCAATGATTTTAGCGTTACGTTGATTTTCTAGTTCTTTATTCACCGCAACTTTAACCGCCATTAACTCAGTCCAGTAAGCGCTGCTTAACTGGCTTTCAGCGGGTAAGCGCGACAAACCTTGATACCAGGTATTCAAAATCACCGACTCATTGCGCTCACCTGGGATCAGCTGCCAAATTTCATCTGCAGTAAACACCAAGATCGGCGCAATCCAGCGCACCAAGGCTTCAGCAATATGGTACAACGCGGTCTGGCAAGAACGGCGCGGTAAGCTGTCTGCCCCGGTGGTGTACTGGCGGTCTTTAATAATATCTAGATAGAAACCACCCAACTCTTGCACGCAGAAGTTGTGTACTTTTTGATAGACATTATGAAAGCGATATTCCTCATAGGCTTGCGTCACTTCATCTTGCAAACGCGCAGCGGCATCCACCACCCAACGATCCAGCTCAATCATTTGCTCAGCCGGTACGCAGTCAGTTGCCGGATCAAAGCCATCAAGGTTGGAGAGCAAGAAACGTGCGGTATTACGGATACGACGATACGCATCGGCACTGCGCTGCAAAATAGTCTCAGAGACCGCCATCTCGCCAGAATAATCGGCTGATGAGGCCCACAACCGTAAAATATCAGCACCTAGGCTGTTATTGACTGTTTGTGGCTCGACCACGTTGCCCAATGATTTGGACATTTTGCGACCCTTCTCATCCACGGTAAATCCATGGGTGAGCAAGCCACGGTAAGGCGCATGGCCATCAATGGCGCAACCGGTCAGCAAGGATGAGTGGAACCAGCCACGGTGTTGGTCGGAACCTTCCAAGTACAAGTCGGCACGAGGACCTTGCTCATGACCCAGCGGGTGTGAGCCGCGCAACACATGCCAGTGGGTGGTGCCTGAGTCAAACCACACGTCCAGGGTGTCGGTGACTTTATCGTAATCAGCTGCCTCAGCACCCAAAAGTTCAGCTGGATCCAGCTTAAACCACGCCTCAATCCCTGCTTGTTCGATACGCTGGGCAACGTCTTCCATCAGCTCAACAGTGCGCGGATGCAACTCGCCGCTGGCTTTATGTAAAAAGAATGGAATCGGCACACCCCAGTTACGCTGCCGAGAAATGCACCAATCAGGGCGGTCAGCAATCATATTGTGCAAACGCGCCTTGCCCCACGCAGGGGTAAACTGTGTTTCTTCAATGGCTGCTAAAGCACGCTGACGCAGCGGCTGACCTTGTTTAGGCTGTGTATCCATACCCACAAACCACTGTGCAGTAGCACGGTAAATCAATGGGGTTTTGTGCCGCCAGCAATGCATATAACTGTGCTGTATCGGCTCATATTTAAGTAAGCTGCCGACTTCTTCTAATTTGGCGACGATATTGGCGTTAGCCTTCCAGACAAACTGACCACCAAAGAACGGCAGATCATCCACATACACACCATTACTTTGTACCGGGCTCAGGATGTCATCATTGCTCATGCCATAGCGCTTACAGGTATAAAAGTCATCCTCACCATAGGCCGGCGCTGAATGCACAATACCGGTGCCGGCATCCAACTCAACATACTCCGCTAAATACACTGGAGCGACACGGTCATAAAGCGGGTGCTGAAACTCTAACAGCTCTAATGCTTGACCGTTACAGCGGGCGATAACCTCACCCTCCAACTCATAACGGGCGAGGCAGCTCTCAACTAAGGTGTCCGCCAGCAACAAAATTTTATCGCCCACATCCACCAAGGCATACACCGCCTCAGGATGGATATTCAGCGCCTGGTTACCAGGGATGGTCCACGGTGTGGTGGTCCAAATGACCACCTCCACACTCTTAGTGATTTCTGGCAAGGAGAAGGCTTTTGCCAATGCTTCTAAATCAACACTTTTAAATCCCACATCAATGGCTTCAGAGCGCTTGTCTTGATACTCAACCTCAGCTTCCGCCAAAGCCGAACCGCAGTCAAAACACCAGTTCACTGGGCGCAGGCCTTTAAAAACAAAACCGCCTTCAACCATTTTAGCTAAAGCACGCACTTCGCCGGCTTCATTGGCAAAATCCATGGTTTTGTATGGATTATCCCAATCACCCACCACGCCGAGGCGAATAAACTCAGCTTTCTGGCCTTCAACTTGCCCCTCGGCATAGCTACGGCATAACTCTCGCACCTTATCGGCGGGTAAGTTTTTACCGTGTTTAACTTCAACTCTGTGCTCAATGGGCAAGCCATGGCAGTCCCAACCTGGGACATAAGGAGCATCAAAGCCCGACAGGGTTTTACTGCGCACAATCATATCTTTAATGACTTTATTCACCGCATGACCAATGTGAATATTACCATTTGCATACGGAGGGCCGTCATGCAGAATAAATCGAGGCCGACCTTCGCCAATCTGACGCATTTTCTGATACAGGTTAATGCTGTCCCAATACTCCAGCATTTTCGGCTCTCGCTTGGGTAGGCCTGCTCGCATCGGAAATGCCGTTTTCGGCAGGTTAAGCGTCATTTTATAGTCGGTCATGTTGATTCCAAGTCACTCATTAAAGGGTGTGATAGTGCTGCCAAAGTGTTTTTGCCTGCGCGATATCCGCGGCAATCGCCTCTTGTAGCTGAGGCAAAGATTCAAAACGTTGCTCGTCACGTATTTTCTGGTGAAAAGTAACGGCAATATGCTGGCCATATAAATCACCAGCAAAGTCCAGCAAGTGTACTTCTAGGTGTGCTCGCTGCCCACTGTCGACTGTGGGTCGGGTGCCTATATTAGCAACACCTGACAGATGTCGCCCATCGAGCAACTGCACAGAAACTAAATACACGCCGTGCAAAGGTGCACGGTGGCGTTTCAGCTGCACATTGGCCGTGGGGGCGTTTAAAGTGCGGCCCAGCTTTTTACCGTGCATCACCCGGCCATCAATATTATACGGGCGGCCCAGTAAGCGCTCGGCCAAGGTAAAATCGGCCGCAGCTAAAGCGGCGCGCACCCGGGTGCTGCTTACCCGTTGCCCATCAATTTCTATGGTTGCAGTTGGCTCTACGCTAAAACCACAGCGCTGCCCTGCCGCCTGTAAAAAAGCAAAATCACCGGCACGGTCACAGCCAAAACGAAAATCATCGCCAACCTGCAAGTGCTTAATCCCTAAAGCATCCACCAGCACCGTCTGCACAAAGGCCTCAGCACTTAACTGGCGAAAACGCTTATTAAAGGCAATGCACAGCACTTGATCAATGCCGGCCTCAGCAAAGAGTTGCAGCTTGTCACGCAGACGGGTCAGGCGCACCGGCGCCGTTGCAGGATTAAAAAACTCCCGTGGTTGCGGCTCAAACACAATCACGCAACTGGGCACTTTCAGGCGCGCAGCACTATTGCGCAGACGCGTTAAAATCGCCTGATGCCCTAAGTGGACACCATCAAAATTACCTATTGTAGCAACGCATCCGTGATGCGATGGGTGCACATTGTGCAAACCGCGAACCAACTGCATATTTGTGATCTTGTTAAAAAAGACTCTGATTATAACCACAGCCAAGGCATTCTCGCACCTTTAGCCAATTTAACGGCGTAGATGACGCATTCTGATACCGCTGGCAAATAAAGCACCCACGAATACAAAAACTCCGCCACACACCAAAAGCGTGACCTTCCAAACTCGACGCTGCCAGTCCCAAGCAAACCATTGGCTGCTAGGTTCGTTGAGCCACATCACCAGCGCCAACATAGCAGTACTGGCCAAGGCTAAGCGTAAGAAAAACAACAGCCAACCTGGCGCAGGCTTATAGACGCCAAGACGATACAGTCCCCACAATAACAAACCAGTGTTGAGCATACTGGCCAATGAAGTGGCTAAGGCCAAACCCACATGCTGCAGCGGCCAAATTAAAATTAAATTAAGCACCATATTGACCACCATACTAATCATGGCAATCCGCACTGGGGTTTTTAAGTCTTGGCGGGCAAAGAAGCCTGGGGCCAGCACTTTAATTAACATAAAGGTTAACACACCCAACGCGTAGGCTTGCAGCGCCGCAGCAGCTTGGGTGACATCGTTAGCAGTCATGGCGCCATAGAAAAACAGTGTCGCTATTAAAGGCTCGGCTAATATTGCCAAGGCTAGGGCCGCTGGCACACCGACCAGCAGTACCATACGTAACGCCCAATCAATGGTACTCGAAAACTCTTCAGGCTTATCGGTGGAGTGCTGCCGCGACAAAGCAGGCAGAATCACTGTACCAATGGCAATCCCGAAAGCCCCTAAAGGTAATTCCGACAAGCGGTCAGCATAGTACAACCAAGACACACTGCCTGTTTGTAAAAAAGAAGCTAACACCGTATCCAACAGTAAGTTGATTTGACTGACCGACACGCCAAGTAAGGCCGGCAGCATCAACAGCATAATCCGCTTCACCCCAGGATCCTTGGCCACCACCCGCGGCCGGGGTAACAAACGCATTTTCCATAAAAATGGCATTTGAAATAAGAGCTGCGCCACACCGGCTATAAACACCCCCCAGCCCAGCGCCATCACTGGCTCAGTAAAGTATGGGGTTAAAAATATTGTCGAACCAATCATGGATAAATTAAGCAGCACTGGGGTAAAGGCCGGTACTGCAAAGCGTCCATAGCTATTAAGAATGGCGCCACAGAAAGCTGTTAATGAGATCAGTAATAAATAAGGAAAAGTAATGCGTAACAGCTCGCCGGCCAGTTGCATCTTGCTGGGTTCATCATGAAAGCCCGGCGCAAATAACATAATCAAATAGGGCGACATCACCACGCCCAGCGCAGTGAGCGCAGTCAAAATCAAACCCAACATACCGGCGGTGCGATCCACCAGTTGCTTGACCTCGGCAAACGAGCGCTGCTCTCGATACTCAGACAGCACCGGCACAAAGGCTTGGGCAAAGGCACCTTCAGCAAATAAACGGCGCAAAAAATTGGGGATTTTAAAGGCGACAAAAAACGCATCAGCGGATGCACTGGAACCGAAATAGCTGGCCACCACCATATCGCGCACCATGCCCAACACTCGCGAGATCAAGGTCATAGCACTGACCACCCCACTGGAGCGCAACAAGCTGGAGGTTTTTAGTTTTGTCGGTGTATCAGCAGCATCACTCATGGGGCACCCTTCTAAATTCAGCTGCTAAGTTTAGTCGCTTGCCCTGAGGGATGCCATTAAGATTGCAGACAAAGCATGCAATCTGCATTTCACCTGCGTATACTCTGCGCGGTAACCTAAATTACTGCCCAAGTATTGACAGCAAATTCTGTCTCTTATATTTATTCAGTAACAATCACTTGACAATCTATTCATTTGGCTGCATCATTCGCGGCCTATTTTGATACATTCAACTTAAAGTTTTCGAGGAGTACGACGTGGCCAACAGCCCTTCTGCCATCAAACGCGCTAAACAGGCTGCGAAGCGTAGCAACCAAAACGCAAGTATGCGTTCCATGGTGCGTACCTACATCAAGAATGTAGTTAAAGCCATCGAAGCTAACGATTTAGAAAAAGCTCAAGCGGCTTACACAGCAGCTGTTCCTGTTATCGACCGTATGGCCGATAAAGGCATTATCCATAAGAACAAAGCTGCTC
>CAZEZR010000012.1:0-14560 GCA_964516465.1 uncultured Thiopseudomonas sp.
TTCATGTGCCATTAATTTTCTCTCCTTCACTGTGCCACCACTGCTGTAGTTTCACTTTCAGTCGGGGCGCGCCAAGCAACAGCCAAGCCATTGGCATAGCGCAAATCGACCCGTTCAATTTTATCAGCCTGCTCTTGCAGTTCTTTCTCATAAACCACAGCAAAGCGACGCATTTTTTCCACTAAATGATCACGCCCAAACAGCAGTTGCAGGCCTGTTTGTGTGGTCACAAACCAACTACCACGCTCACGCATTTCTAACTGTGCAACCGAGTAACCTAAAGGACGTAGCGCTTGGCTAAATTTTAAATACTGTTGCATAACCCGCAACTGCCCATCTTTAGGCCCGATCAGCTGAGGTAAGTGCTGGTATTCAGCAACATCCACTGCAGTAAACAAATACCCCTGGGTGCTTAATAATGCTTCACTGCCCCAGCGCGCCACCGGTAATTGCTCTTGGATAATAATTTCCAGCTGATCCGGCCAAATACGCCGCACTTCTGCATTCGCTACCCAAGGCAGCTCATCAATGGCACTGCGTACCGCAGCAATATCAACGGTAAAAAATGTTCCTGCGCTATAGGGCATCGATTGCTGCTGAACTACCAGCCGATTGGCAGCGCTCAAATCACCGAGCACGCGCACCGTAGTAATTTGCCGATCAAGGTAGGGCTTCAGCAGTTGCCAGCCACGATTGAAGCTCAGCAGCAGCGCCACCAATACAATCCCTAGAGCGGCAGTCACGATTAACCTCCAGTTGGGTTTAGGCCTCCGCTGCGTTCTCTGCACAGCAGTACGACTCGCCCCGCGTGCAGGCGCTTGCCGCGTTGCTCCACGCCGAGGTTGGGTTTGAGTTGGCCGCCGTGCACTGCTCACAGTCTTAACCTCGCGCCTGTAAGGTATCGGCCAAAATTCTCAGCACTAAAGCAGTAAAATCTAAACCTGCCGCTTGTGCTGCCATTGGCACTAAACTGTGGTCGGTCATGCCCGGTACTGTATTGATTTCAAGCAACCAAAACTTTCCTTCTCCATCCTGCATCACGTCCGCACGCCCCCAACCAACCACACCCAGCGACTGGCAAGCACGGGCGGTTAAGTCACGCAGCTCTGCTTCTTTTTCAGCATCCAGACCACAGGGAATTTGGTACTGCGTATCGTTGGATACATACTTCGCCTCATAATCATAAAAAGCATGGTTGGTACCCAAGCGAATCGGCGGCAACACCTCGTCACCTAAAATAGCCACAGTGAATTCAGGTCCAGAAATCCACTGCTCTACTAATACTTGTGAATCAAACTGGCATGCACCTTGCCAAGCAATAACCAAAGCCGCTAAATCGTCTACTTTGGCCATACCAATGCTCGAACCTTCATTGGCTGGCTTAACAATCATTGGAAAGCCCAGCTGCTCAGCTGCCTGCTGACAATCGAGTTCACTGGTTAGTACGGCATGACGCGGGGTTGGCAGCCCTAAGCTGTGCCAGACTTGTTTAGTGCGCAATTTGTCCATAGCGAGCGCCGAAGCCAGTACACCGCTGCCGGTATAAGGAATCCCTGCGCACTCCAATAACCCCTGCACAGTGCCGTCTTCACCACCGCGACCGTGCAATACAATAAAAGCACGATCTATTTTTTGCTCACATAAGCGCGCCAGTAAGTCGTCACCGACATCGATGGCAAAGGCATCCACACCCGCCCCTTGTAAAGCAGCTAAAACAGCAGCACCAGAGCGCAGTGAAACCTCACGCTCGGCACTGCGCCCACCGTATAAGACCGCAACACGACCCAATGCTTTAACATCAACCACCTGACTCATGCCTGCGCCTCCTGAAGCTCTGTGTTAAATAACGGATGTTTAAGCAAACTTGGCGCAATGCCACCGACATCACCGGCCCCTTGGCACAGCACAATATCTCCGGGCTGAAGCAAGGGTTTCAGAAGCGGGGCAATTTCAGCGCCACGCTCAACATGCAGTGGGTCGATTCGCCCACGCTGGCGAATGCTATGACACAGCTGCCGACTGTCAGCACCTGGGATCGGCTCTTCACCTGCGGGATACACCTCAAGCATCAGTAGCACATTGGTCTCACCTAATACCTGGACAAAGTCTTCATATAAATCGCGGGTACGAGTGTAGCGGTGCGGCTGATACACCATCACTAAGCGGCGACCCGGCCAGCCATCATGCACCGCCTTAATCACTGCGGCGACTTCGCTGGGATGGTGACCATAATCATCCACCAGCATCACACTGCCGCCGGCAACCGGTAGCTCACCGAACATTTGAAAACGACGCCCCACCCCTTCAAAGCCTGATAAACCAGCAAGAATAGCGCTATCGGCAATCCCCTCATCAGTGGCAATGGCAATAGTGGCCAACGCATTAAGTACGTTATGCTTGCCCGGCATATTGACCGATACCGGCAGCGGCTCACGACCTTTGCGCAACACGGTAAACGAAGTGCGCATTCCATCTTGCGTGACCTCAATTGCGCGCAAGTCGGCATCTTCGGAAAACCCGTAAGTCAGCATGGGCCGCTTCACTTGTTTGGCAATTTCACGCACCGATGGATCATCGACGCACAGCACTGCTAAACCATAAAATGGCAAGTTGTGCAGAAAATCGATAAAGGTCTTTTTCAACCGATTAAAGTCGCCACCATAGGTACTCATATGGTCGGCATCAATATTGGTCACAACCGAAACCATGGGCTGTAAATGCAGGAAGCTGGCATCACTCTCATCCGCTTCAGCGATTAAGTAGCAGCCGCCACCCAATTGAGCATTACTGCCCGCAGCATTTAAGCGTCCACCAATTACAAAAGTCGGGTCTAAACCTGCCGCGGCAAATACCGAAGCCAGCAAACTGGTGGTGGTGGTTTTCCCGTGGGTGCCAGCGACCGCAATGCCGTGCCGGTAACGCATCAACTCAGCCAGCATTTCAGCCCTTGGCACCACTGGAATACGGCGCTCTAGACCACGCGCCACTTCCGGGTTGGACGGGTTAATCGCACTGGATACCACCAACACATCAGCATGTTCAACGTTTTCCGCATGGTGGCCAAATACCACCTGCACCCCGAGACTCTGCAGACGCTCAGTGACTGCTGAAGACTTCAAGTCGGAACCTGATACCTCATAACCCAGGTTACGCAACACTTCGGCAATGCCACACATTCCGGTGCCGCCGATACCAATAAAGTGGATACGACGAATACGCCGCATACGGCGCATCTCGGCCGATGTGGGTTGCAATAAACTAACCACGGGCCACCTCCACACATTCTGTAACCACACGCTGAGTAGCATCAGGTTGCGCCAGTAAACGCGCCTGCTCACCCATGGCCTTAATCCGTTTCTTGTCCATCAATACCTCAGTTAACTGTGCAGCCAAGTACGCTGCATCAGTAGCATGTTGCGACAACAGAACTGCTGCGCCGCGCTCAGCCAAAAATTGCGCATTGCGTGTCTGGTGATCATCAATGGCATGAGGCAAGGGCAGCAAAAATGACCCGCGCCCCGTTGCTGCAAGCTCACTGACGGTTAATGCACCCGCTCGACAAATCACTAAATCAGCTTCTGCATAGGCAGCAGCCATATCACTGATAAAGGGCACCACCTCTGCAGCAACTTGCGCAGCCTGATAACGTTCACGGGTCACCGCATCGTGCTCTCGACCAGCCTGATGAATAACCTTCGGCCGTATCTTTTCCGTCACCTTGGCCAAAGCAGCAGGGAGCAACGTATTCAAGGGCTCAGCACCCAAGCTGCCACCCAAGACCAATAAGTTAACTGGGCGCTGCGCCAGATCATCGACTGCAGTTACTAAAAACAGCTCTTTGCGTACTGGATTGCCAGTGGCAATGCAGTTTTTGCGCTGTTTAAAGGTATTTGGAAAAGCTTCACAAATACGCGTAGCGAAGGTTGCTAAAGCACGATTAGCTGTGCCAGCAACCGCGTTTTGCTCATGGATGACCAGCGGAACTGCGGACAGCTTAGCCGCCAAACCACCCGGGCCAGTAACATAGCCACCCATACCCAGCACACAGGCTGGCTTTAACTTCGCCATTAAACGCTTGGCCTGCCACAAAGCAGCCAATAGTTTAAAAGGAGCCGTCAGTAGTGAGCCGATTCCTTTGCCGCGCAAACCGCTGATATTTAACGTATGCAAGGTATAACCTGCAGCAGGCACCAATTCATTTTCAATGCCACGTCCAGCACCCAGCCAGTGCACTTGATAGCCCCGAGCAGTAAACTCTTCTGCACACGCCAAGGCCGGGAAGACATGCCCACCGGTACCCGCGGCCATAATTAAAATATTACTGCGCATTACGTACCCCTTTAGCCATGGCCGCAATTTGCGCCTTGCTTAATGAATTTGCTGCGAGCAACTGAGTACGGCGTTCCCACTCAATACGCAATAAAATAGCTAAGCTGATACAGCAGACCACCAATGAGCTGCCGCCATAACTGATAAATGGCAGCGTTAGCCCTTTAGTTGGCAATAAACCAACGTTAACCCCAAGATTAATCACCACTTGGCCAATCCACAGCAGCGCCAGACCATAAGCCACATAGGCTGAGTAATACTGTTTGGCCTGCTCAGCCCAAACGCCAATAAACAGCGCGCGGATACTGACAAACACAAACAACCCTAAAGTGGTTAGAGCCCCCAGCATGCCCAGCTCTTCGGCCAGTACTGAAAAGACAAAGTCGGTGTGGGCTTCCGGCAAGAAAAACTGTTTCTGGATACTATTGCCCAAGCCCAAACCAATCCATTCGCCGCGACCAAAAGCAATCAAGGCTTGGGTCAACTGATAGCCAGCGCCGTACTGATCTTCCCAAGGGTTGGTAAAACTGGCTAAACGCGCCATCCGGTAGCTTTCAAAGCGCACCACATAGCCCAGCACTGCCAGCAGGATGCAGAGCAAAGGCAAGGACAGCAATAAGCGTACCCCGCCCAGGTAAAGCATCACCACCACGCTGCCGAGCATCACCACCACAGCGCCAAAGTCAGGCTCAAAATAAAATAACAGCGCCATCAATGCGGCTAAAAATAAAGGCTTTAGCAAGCCCCTGAGGCGCTGCTTGACCTCTTCTTTACGGCGCACCAAGAAGCCGGCGATAAAGATCACCATAAACAGTTTAGCCAGCTCCGATGGCTGGATATTGAAAGCACCTACGCCAATCCAGCGTCTGGAACCATTCACTTCTCGGCCAATCCCCGGAATCAATACCAGAATCAACACCACAAATCCCAACACCAGCAGCCAACCGCTGTAACGCTGCCAAACTGACATAGGCACTAGCAACGTAACCCCTCCAGCAATTAAGGCAATCACGATATAAACCATATGCCGAGTAAAGTAATGAAAGGTATTACCGGTATTGGTATCGGCTACCGCAGAAGATGCAGAGGCAATCATCACCAAGCCAATTCCCATCAACAACAAGCACGCGGTGAGCAGCGGAAAATCAATATCCACTTGATTGTTATGCCGCCAAGGCGATGGCAGCGACAGCAGATCACGTATATTCATAACAGCCCCCCTACTGCCTGAGTGAACACATCGCCACGTTCCTCAAAATTCTTAAACATATCTAAACTGGCACAAGCCGGCGCCAGCAGTACGCTATCGCCGGGCTGGGCCAATTGCGCTGCAACTTGAACTGCACTCTCAAGATCTGCCACTCTTTTAATCACAACCGCATCGCCCAATGCTTGCGCTACCCGCTCGCCATCACGGCCTAAGACCAAGACCGCGCGGCAATATTGCGCTACAGGTTGCTTAAGGCTGGAAAAGTCAGCACCCTTGCCATCGCCACCGGCGATCAAGAGCAGTTTTCCAGCATGACCTGCCCCTAGTCCTTCGATTGCAGCTAAAGCAGCCCCCACATTGGTCGCCTTAGAGTCGTTGTACCAGTCCACGTCGTGCACCTTGCGCAACCATTGGCAACGATGCGCCAGCCCTGGAAATGCTTGCAGAGCAGAAAGCATTGCGGGCATCGGCAAGTTCATTGCCGCGCCAATGGCTAAAGCCGAGAGCGCATTGGCATAATTATGACTGCCATGAACTTTCAAACGACTCACTGGCAGCAGCAATTCATCACCCCAGGCCAAATACGTTTCACCGGTCTGTTCACGCAAACCAAACTCACCAGCAGCAGGCACAGTCAAACCAAAGCTTAGCGCTGCACCCTGTGTTTGCTGAGGCCAGGTCGCTGGATCATCGCGATTGATAACCACTGCTTCTGCATTGGTAAATACCCGCTGCTTAGCAGCAATATAAGCAGCCACATCGGCATAACGATCCATATGGTCTTCGCTGATATTAAGGCACACCGCAACCCGTGCTTTAAGGTGCGCAGTGGTTTCCAATTGGAAACTGGATAGCTCCATCACATACACATCCACAGCATCATCCAGCAGCTCTAAAGCGGGTGTCCCCAAGTTGCCACCAATGGCTGCATTAAAACCTGCAGCGGTAAACATTTGTCCAACCAAGGTGGTTACCGTGCTTTTGGCATTGGAACCGGTAATCGCCACAATTGGCGCGCGTGCATGTTGAGCAAATACATCAATATCACCTGAGATTGCCACACCCTCGGCAATGGCAGCGGCAATCGCTGGTGTGCTCAAGGCTAAGCCAGGGCTGACATAGAGTTTTTGCGCAGCACTTAGCAACTCTGTCGATAAAGGTCCGCAATGCACGGCAACCTGCGGATAGTCACGCAATAAAGCAGCTAATTCAGGCGGATTTTCACGGCTATCAGCCACAGCAAAGCTCTGCCCTTGGCGCGCTAAAAAACGCACCAGCGACAAACCGCTTTTGCCTAGGCCAACAATGACCTGTGTGTGCTGATCTATGCTCTGCACCTGTCTTACCTCAACTTCAAGGTGGCAAGTCCCACCAAGACTAGGACTACGGTGATAATCCAGAAGCGCACAATTACCCGCGGCTCTGGCCAACCTTTTAACTCAAAGTGGTGGTGAATCGGCGCCATGCGAAACACCCGTTTGCCGGTCAATTTAAAGGAGGCCACTTGAATCACCACCGATAAAGTTTCCACGACAAACACGCCACCCATAATAAATAAAACAATTTCTTGGCGAACAATCACCGCCACCGTACCTAAGGCTGCGCCTAAGGCTAAGGCCCCGACATCTCCCATAAACACTTGCGCTGGATAGGTGTTGAACCATAAAAAGCCCAAACCGGCACCAATCAAGGCACCACAGAAAATAATCAGCTCACCCACACCCGCCACATAAGGAATAAATAAATACTCTGCAAAAGTGACGTGGCCCGACAGATAAGCAAAAATACCTAATGCACCACCCACCATTACCGTCGGCAATATAGCCAGGCCATCAAGACCGTCTGTGAGGTTGACCGCATTACTGGTGCCGACAATCACTAAATAGGTCAGCACAATAAAGCCTGCGCCCAATGGAATACTGATGTTTTTTAAGAACGGTACAATCAACTCTGTTTCAGCTGGGGTTTGTGCGGTGAAATACAGCACTAAAGCAGCACCCAAACCAAATACTGACTGCCAAAAGTACTTCCAACGCCCCGGCAAACCGCGGGAGTTCTTCTCCACCACTTTGCGGTAGTCATCCACCCAGCCAATTGCACCAAAGAGGATGGTCACCAGCAGTACAGTCCATACATAACGGTTCCTCAAGTCAGCCCAGAGCAAGGTACTTATGGTTATCGAAGCTAAAATTAATGCCCCACCCATAGTTGGCGTGCCTGATTTAGCCAGGTGCGTCTGTGGACCATCACTACGCACAGACTGACCAATCTGCAAATTACCTAACATCCGAATCATTTTTGGACCCAGCCATAAAGACATCACCAATGCCGTCAGTACGCCAAAAATCCCACGCAGAGTCAGGTACTGAAAGACCGCAAAGCCTTTGTAGTGCTCCTGTAAATACTCCGCCAATAAAAGCAACATCAGTGCGCATCCCCTAAACTTGTACGCAATGCAGTAACAACATTTTCCATTGCAGCACCACGTGAACCTTTAATTAAAAGTGTTGCAGGCCCACTCACTTGCGTGAGTAGTGCTTCAATCAGACTGTTTTGTTCTAAAAAGTGCCCTGATACACCACAATATTGTTTAACTGCATGCTGCATCAGCGGGCCAACGGCAAATACAGCATCGACTTTGCCATTGGCATAGGCACCAATTTGCGCATGCTCTTGCTCTGCCCACGGGCCAAGCTCACCCATATCGCCAAGCACCAGCACGCGCTGCCCAGGCATATTTTGCAGCACATCAATAGCGGCACGAATCGAAGCGGGGTTGGCGTTATAACTGTCATCAATCAGCTGCACATGGTTGGCACACTCATGCACCACACTGCGTCCGGAAATGGCCTTCATGCTTTCCAAACCATACTTAATTGCGGTTAACGGCAAGCCTAAGGCGTGAGCAGCTGCTGCTGCGGCCAAGGCATTACTAACATTATGCAAACCCAATACAGCCAGCTGAATAAAGCATTCGCCGGCCACACCCTGTAAATTAAAGCCCTTACGCCCCTGCGCATTGCTGGCAATACCGTTGGCATAAATATCAGCGTCGGTGCGGCTGGTGGAAAAACTTAACACTTGGCACTGAGTGTTGCGCTCACGCCACTGTGCAAAGGCAGCATCATCTAAATTGAGTACTGCCGTATCTTCAGCGGTCAAACCATCAAGGATTTCACCTTTGGCCAGAATAATATGCTCCGGCCCACCAAACTCACCGGCATGGGCCATCCCTGCATTGCTGATCACCGCCACCATGGGTTGCACTAAAGCCGCGGTATAAGCAATTTCACCGGGATGTGAAGCGCCCAGCTCAACCACTGCAGCACGATGCCGCTCGTTTAGCTCAAGTAAAGTAAAGGGCACACCCAGTTCATTATTTAAATTGCCGCGGGTCGCCAAAACAGCTTTTTCACCCAAAGCACTGCGACAAATACTGGCCAGCATTTCTTTAACCGTGGTTTTACCACTGGAGCCCGTTACGGCCACAGTTTGCCCATGGAACTGCTGGCGATTTATCAGGGCGATTTGCCCTAAAGCAATTCGCGTATCGGCAACGCAAAGCTGAGCAATATTGACCTCAGGCTGGAATTCTTCCACCACAGCAGCAACCACGCCACGCTTAGCCACATCAGCTAGGTAGTTGTGTCCATCAAAAAACTCACCGCGTAAAGCAACAAATAACTGCCCACTGCTGACCTTGCGGCTATCGGTGCTTAAGCTGCTAAATTCAGCATCAGTGCCTTGTAAAGTTGCTTGCAGCGGCTCAAGCAACTGGCTTAACTGGATTGGTTTAAACATGCTGCACCTGCCATGCGGCCAAGGCCTGCTCTGCTTGTTCAATATCGGAAAAATGCTGACGCTGCTGCTTGATCTCTTGATAGTCCTCATGGCCTTTACCAGCTAGAACTATCACATCAGCGCTGCTGGCTTGCGCGATAATCTGCGCAATTGCTGCACCGCGCCCAGCCACCTCAGTCACTGCAGCACCGGCATTAAAGCCGTTTAACACCTCTGCACGGATCTTGGCTGGGTCTTCAGCGCGTGGATTGTCATCCGTTACTACAGCAGCATCGGCTAATCGCTCAACCACTGCAGCCATTAAGGGCCGCTTGCCGGTATCACGCTCACCGCCGCAACCAAATAAACATAACAAGCGCCCAGCAGGCCCCACATGGGGACGTAGCGCGCTAAGGACTTGCTCTAATGCATCTGGGGTATGGGCATAATCAACCACCACTAAGGGTAAGTCTTGCCCACCTAACACCTGCATACGTCCTAGTGGGCCTTGCAACTTAGGCATCACTGACAGTGCTTGCTTCAGCGAGTGGCCTAGAGCTAATAAAGCACCGATCACCGCCAATAAATTGCTTAAATTAAAACGCCCCAGCAAACTGCTGCTCAGATTGCCTTCACCATGGGCGGTGATCACTTCAGCCTGAATACCTGAGCTGCTAAAGCGAATATTACGGCAATAAATACTGGCGCTGGTATCGCTAAGGCTGTAAGTAATGATGCGGGCTGATAAGTCTTGCGCAGCCAGCTCTCGACCCAGCGTATCATCGAGATTTAAGACTGCAGTTTGCAGTCCGGGCCAGCTAAATAAGCTTGCTTTAGTCTCAGCGTAGGCTTGCATCGAACCATGGTAATCCAGATGATCACGGGTCAGGTTGGTTAATACTGCAACAGCCACGCTCACAGCACTGATTCGATGTTGAGCTAAGCCGTGGGAGGATACTTCCATGGCCACGGCTTTGGCACCGGCATTTTTCAAATTGGCTAAGGTTGCCTGAGTGGCCAATGGATCTGGAGTGGTGTAATAGCTGCTGGTTAAGCTACCAAAGAAACCATTGCCTAAAGTGCCAATCAAGCCACAGTACTGTCCGAGCAAGTCTGACGCTTGCGCCAACAATTGAGTAACACTGGTTTTGCCATTGGTTCCTGTCACTGCCACCACAGGCATGCCGCGACTGGGCTCACCATAAAAGCGCCCAGCTATTTCTGATAACTGTTGTTGCAGATTATGTACTGGCAATAATAAAGCGTCACTGTCTTGCATCGGTAAAGCGTCACCGGCCTCATACACCACCGCAGCTGCACCACGAGCAATGGCATCACCAATATAGTCACGACCATCCTGCTCGAGGCCATTCACAGCCAAGAACAAATCACCAGGTCGCACTTTACGGCTATCAAGGGTTAACTCGCGAATCAATACTGAACTCTGCGCTTGCGCGAACAACTTGTTTAGAGGCATCGCCATTAGCCGCGCCCTCCTTGTGCAGAACCAACCACCGCAGTCTGGGCTTCAGTTGGTAAATTATCAGGACGCACATTGAGAATGCGCATTGCACCAGCCATCACTCGGCCAAACACGGGAGCAGCAACTAACCCGCCGTAGTAACCACCTTTAGTGGGCTCATCAATCACCACTACAGTCGCCACGCGCGGATTATCAATCGGCCCCACGCCAGCAAACATCGAACGATAAGTGTCTTTGGTATAACCACCGCCTGAGGATAGCTTTTTCGCGGTACCACTCTTGCCGCCAACGTGATAACCCGGAACTCGCGCTCGTGAGCCACCACCGCCTTCTTCCTCAATCACAGCTTGCAGCATATTCATCACATCGCTGGAAATTTTTGGATCAATCACCTGGGTACCCGCGTTAACGTCTTGGGTTTTATGCAGCAGTGAGAGCGGCATATTGCGCCCTTGGTTAGCCAGCACTGCATAGGCATGGGCCAACTGCACTGCAGTGACTGACAAACCATAGCCATAAGCTAAAGTCGCAGTTTCTGCTTGTCCCCATTTGCGGTGCATCGGTAACTCACCAGCCCGCTCACCGGGGAAGCCCAAGCCAGTATCCATACCGAAGCCGACATCTTGCATCACTTTGTAAACTGGCTGAGCGCCAATATCTAAAGCGATTTTACTGATAGCCACGTTACTGGATTTTTTTAACACTTCGGTTAAGTTCAATAACCCACCACGGGAGACATCGCGAATCGTATAGCGGCCCAGTCTAAAATGCCCATTACCAGTATCCACAGTGGACTCAGGTGCCCAACGGCCGGTACCAAGAGCCGCCGCAATGGAAAACGGTTTTACTGCAGAGCCAGGTTCAAACACATCAATCATGGCGCGGTTACGTATGGCTTGCGGGTTTAAATTACGGCGGTTATTAGGGTTATAAGTGGGGTGATTGACCATGGCCAAAATTTCACCGGTGCGCACATCAACCATCACTAAAGACCCCGCTTTAGCTTCAAACTCAAGCAGGGTATTGCGTAACTCACGGTGAGCAAGGTATTGCAGACGTAAGTCAATCGATAACGCCAACGGCTTACCCGGTTTAGCATTTTCCTTCACCTGCACATCGCGAATTAAACCGCCACGTCGATCCTTAATCACTTGACGCTTGCCAGGTACACCGGTCAGCCACTGATCAAAAGCCAACTCAACTCCTTCGCGGCCGCGCTCATCAATATCAGTAAAACCAACGATGTGTGCGGCAACCTCACCCGCCGGATAAAATCGACGGAATTCTTCCTTGCCATACACCCCAGCAATATTGCGCTCGAGCACACGCTGCCCATGTTCTGGGGTTAAGCCCCGCGACAGGTACATAAACTCACGGGCGGCATTTTTCTCAATCCGCTTAGCCAAATCTTCCGGTTTGAGCTTCAGCGCAGTGGCCAACTCCCCCCAGCGGTCTTTATCTGCAGCCAATTCCTTTGGGTTAGCCCACAACGTCAGGACCGGCGTACTCACTGCTAAGGGTTCACCGTTACGGTCTGTAATCACCCCTCTGTGTGCAGGAATAGGAATATGACGCATCGCTCGCGCATCACCCTGCATGGCTAAAAACTCATGGCGAAACACATGCAAATAAACAATACGCGAAGCAATAGCGCCGACTAAGATCAACAGCAAGCCTAAAATAATAATAAAGCGATATGGGTGTTCGACACCGCGTATAAACCTCATGGACTCACCATCCTTACTGCTCCAGGTTCAGGAATGTGCATGCCTAACTGCTTTACTGCCAAAGACTCAATGCGATTATGTGCGGTCCAGGTGCTCTGCTCTAAAATAAAGCGCCCCCACTCAGCTTGGGCTTTGTCACGAATTTGCGTTTCATCAAACAGCTCATTTAAGTACTTACGGCTATTATGTGAGGCGTAGGACACCGCCACCGCAGAAAACAAATTGGCCACAAACAAAAACAGCAAAATACCGCTTAGGCGCGGCAATGGCTTGGCATAAATCCTACTCACCGTAACTTCTCCGCCACGCGCATGACCGCACTACGGGCGCGGGGGTTGGCTTTAAGCTCGCTGGCGCTAGCGTACTGCGGCTTACCAATGATTTTTACAATAGGGTCAAATTTCTCAGGAATAATAGGCAAGTGGCGTGGCAAATTATCCGCCTCACCTTTCGCCAAGCGGCGCATAAACTGTTTAACCATGCGGTCTTCCAGCGAGTGGAAACTGATCACCACCAAGCGGCCGCCTACTTTTAAACAGGCTAGAGCTGCTTCTAGACCATTTTCGAGATCACTGAGCTCATTATTTAAATGGATACGCATGCCTTGGAAAGCGCGAGTGGCTGGGTTTTTACCTTTTTCCCAAGCAGGGTTGGCCTCGGTTAAGACCGCGGCCAAATCACCGGTACGGGTAAACGGCTGTTGCTCGCGACGGGCCACCACTGCATTGGCCATACGCCGAGCAAAACGCTCTTCGCCGTACTCTTTAAAGACCCGGGCCATTTCTTCAGCACTGACCTCAGCAACCCACTGCGCTGCGCTAATCCCCTCATCAGGATTCATGCGCATATCCAGCGGGCCATCATGCATAAAGCTAAAACCGCGCTCAGCATCATCAATTTGTGGCGAAGACACGCCCAAGTCCAGCAGTACACCATCCACCGCGCCGAGCAATTGGCGCTGTTCCAACTCAGCGTCCATTTCGGCAAAGCTGCGCTGCACAATAGAAAAACGCGGATCTTGCTGATGCAACTCAAGACCGGTAGCAATGGCTAGCGGATCCTTATCGAAACCCAAAAGCTGTCCTGTGCTAGCGAGCTGCTGCAAAATAAGTCGACTATGTCCACCGCGACCAAAAGTGCCGTCCACATAACAACCAGACGGGCGCACGTTGAGGGCACTAACCGCCTCATCAAGCAACACGGTGATGTGACTTAACGCTTCGCTCATAATTATAAAACCAGATTCATTAATTCTTCGGGCAGGTGATCAGGATTCTTAATATCTTCAAGATCAGCACTGAGCAGTTCATTCCATTTCTGTTCATCCCACAGCTGAAACTTATTCAACTGCCCGACCAGCATCACTTGCTTAGTTAAGCCGGCCTGCTCACGCAAACGTGCAGGGATCAGTAAGCGGCCACTGCTATCAAGCTCCAAATCCACCGCGCTACCAATCAACAATCGATTAAGCTGGCGAGTTTCGGCGCGCAAAGAAGGCATCTGGCTGAGGGTTGCTTCAACTTTTTCCCAGTAGGGCAAGGGATAAATACACAAACACGGATCGGCTAAGTCGATGGTAATGACCAACTGACCTTCACAACGCTCAACCAGCTCCTCTCGATACCGACTCGGCATCGCAAGGCGCCCTTTGGCGTCAAGATTAATAGCGCTTGATCCGCGAAACACGGCTATGCCCCTATATTATGCAGTACTCCAGTGGAAAAACCCACTTTTTCCCACTTCATGCCACTTATACACACTATAGAAATCAGAGCCACCCACCGTCAAGCTATAAACACAAGAAACCCCATATAAGTCTGTAACTTAGCAGTGGTTGGCTAATTGAGCTTCTACATAACCGAGGAATAATAAAATTAACCGCATATAAACGAGCACCTTAACTGCACAAGCTAAAGTGTTTCATTAAGAGTTGGGCATTTTATGCTCTGACCAACGGTCGTTAGTCAGAAAATGAGCGGAGAGTCGATCTGTAAGCCGGGTTTTGTCGTGAACAGTCATTCCTCTAGGATC
>CAZEZR010000012.1:14570-43932 GCA_964516465.1 uncultured Thiopseudomonas sp.
GTGCGCTCTTACCGCACCTTTTCACCCTTACCGGCACTTGCGTGCTTAGGCGGTAATTTTCTGCGGCACTAATCCGTAGACTCGCGTCTCCCAGGAGTTACCTGGCACTTTGCCCTATGGAGCCCGGACTTTCCTCCCTCCCATTGCCGAAGCAACGAAACAGCGACTGTCCGATCGACTCTCCGCTACAAAGATTACGGTGCATTGCCCCATACCGCAAGCGTTCCTACTAAAAATTTAACCCGGCGCAACTTAAATAACTCCAGCCAGTAATTGCGGCTATATAATCACGACCAAACAATACATACCGCAGCACTATTATAATTAAAAAGTTTAAACTCTATACACGCAGTGAAAATATAACGCAGCACTTACAAGAAACGCAGCACTTACAAGAGATGCCGACAAAAGCTTAAAAACTCTTTAAAATCACCGCTTTCTTCAAACAACCAGCCAAACTGCAGCACTCAACTTGCTAGTTTCTAGCCTACGAGGTTCCTAATGAATTCAACTCTCGACCAACTAGTGTCACTATTAAGCATGGAAACTATTGAAGAAAATCTATTTCGCGGCGCCAGCCAAGACTTAGGTTTTCGCCAGCTGTTTGGTGGCCAAGTTTTAGGCCAAGCGCTTTCTGCAGCCAGCCAGACTGTTGACCCCTCTCGCCCGGCCCACTCGTTGCATGGCTATTTTTTGCGCCCTGGAGATGCTGAAAAACCGATTGTGTATCAAGTGGAGCGCCTGCGCGATGGCGGCAGTTTTAGCACCCGCCGCGTCACTGCAATTCAAAACGGCCAAGCCATTTTCACCTGCAGCGCTTCTTTTCATCGGCACGAAAAAGGCTTTAGCCATCAATCCGCTATGCCGGATGTACCACCACCAGAAGACTTACTCTCAGAGGAAGTGCTCTCGCCGCGCATGGCCAAACTCTTAAGCAAAGAGAATCGTGAGAAAATACTGCGCGCCAAATCGATTGAAACGCGCCCCGTGCAGGTTTTAGACCCCCTTAACCCTGAGGTGGGTGAACCGATCAAGCAAGTGTGGTTCAAACCCTCTGGAACCTTACCGCAATCCCCTGAGCTGCATAAACATATACTGACCTACGCTTCAGACTTCAGCATTCTGACGACATCCTTAATTCCCCATGGTGCATCAGTTTGGCAGCCGCATATGCAAGTCGCCAGCCTGGATCATGCCATTTGGTTTCACCAAGAGATCTGCTTAGATGACTGGTTGCTTTATACCATTGATAGTCCGTGGGCCGATCACGCCCGCGGCTTTTCTCGAGCCAGCATTTACACCCGTGACGGCCTCTTAGTGGCTTCAGTTGCACAAGAAGGCCTTATTCGTAGTCGCAGCAACTGACGGCACAAAGATATGGTAAGTTAAGGCTATGTCTATCTATTTAAAAAACTGTCAGCATTGGGTGTTTGATATGGATGGCACCCTCACCATCGCCGTGCATGATTTTCTCTACATCCGCCGCATGCTGGAAATTCCTGAGCATGCCGATATATTGGGTCATCTCGCTTCTCTGCCCGATACTGAGGCACAACAAAAACACACGTGGTTATTGGAGCATGAGCGGCAATTGGCCCTCGACTCCGTGCCAGCACCCGGCGCTGTTGAGCTGGTGCAACACTTACACGAGCAAGGCCGCGACTTAGCCATCCTTACTCGCAATGCCCATGAGTTAGCTCGGCTGACACTAAAAGCCATTGATCTGCTGGATTACTTTAAAGACGAACTGATTTATGGCCGCGAACAAGCCATCCCCAAACCTCACCCTGACGGTCTGTTAAAAATCGCTCAGCACTGGCAAGTAGCGCCACAGGATATGATTATGGTGGGCGATTTCTCTATGGACTTAAAAACCGCTCAAGCCGTTGGCACCTATGCTGTGCAGGTCAACACTGCTGACAATCTGTGGCCCGATTTAACCGACTTTCACGCCATAGACTGCCAACAGCTGCTGAGCTCATTGACTCCATAGCCAGCCGACCCAGGATGCTTAGCGCGGCTTAGGCTGTTTACCTTTGGTACTGGTTTTAGGCTTACCATGACCATGCACTGCAAGCTTAGGCACTTGGCGCACAGCAACCACTTGCGGCTTACTCTCGGCTGAAAACACATCACCTAAATGGATCTGTCCTACAACGGTCAGGGTTTTGCTTTTTTTCGGCTTTTTGGGCTTCCGTATACGGCCAATACCGACACTGGTCTCAGGTAAACGGTGTTCAGCACAAAACTCCGGCTCATCAAATCGCTGCAGATTCAAACCCAGCAGTTCCTCAATAGCAATCAACTGATCAAGCTCATCGGCACTGACCAGTGACACTGCCTCACCGGTTAATCCAGCACGCCCCGTGCGGCCAATGCGGTGCACATAGTCTTGCGCCACTGTCGGCAAATCAAAATTGACCACTTGCGGCAACTGCTCAATATCCAGACCGCGCGCAGCCACATCAGTGGCGACCAGCACCTGAATCCGCCCCGCTTTAAAATCCTCTAAGGCGCGCAGCCGTGCGGGCTGGGTTTTATCACCATGGATGGCATCGGCAGCTATCTGTGCTGCACTGAGTTTTTTCTGCAACGCCTCTGTTCCTTTACGGGTGCGTACAAAGACCAGCACCTGCCCCCACTGCCGGCTCTGCAATAAGTGCAGAAACAGCTCTGTTTTATCTTTCTTATCAACAACAATTAAATACTGTTTAACCGACTCTGCAGCTGAGTGTTTTGGCGTCACATCAATGCGCACCGGCGCATCCAGCAAGCCAGCGGCCAAAGTACGAATAGGGCCAGAGAAGGTGGCTGAAAACAGCAATGTTTGCCGTTTCTGCGGCATCAATGCAAACAAAGCGCTGAGTTCTTGAGAAAAGCCAAGGTCCAACATACGGTCAGCTTCATCCAGCACCAGCACCTGCATTTGATGGAAACGCAGCGCATTCTGTTGATATAAATCCAACAAACGTCCAGGGGTTGCTACCAGCACATCAACCCCGCGCCGCAATTTCATCATTTGCGGATTGATGCTCACGCCACCATAAGCCACCGCCGTGCGCAGTGGTAACTGACCAATATAACTACGTATTGATTCATGCACTTGCTCGGCCAACTCGCGAGTGGGCACTAGCACCAATGCACGCACACAGTTGGGCGCAACTTGACTGCCTTGTGTGAGCAACGTTTGCAGCACTGGCAAAGAAAAAGCTGCGGTTTTACCAGTGCCGGTTTGCGCTGCCGCTAACACATCTTGCCCAGCTAAAATGGGTCCAATGGCTTGCTGCTGCACCGCCGTTGGCTGCTGATAGTTAAGCTGCTGCAAGCGCTCAAGCAACGCTGGCATCAGCCCTGTTTTTGCAAAAGACATGTATTTTCCACCCTAATCCTTTTACCCCTAATACGGGAATCTTTACTATTCTACAGTGTTTACCCTGCTAGCTCTTAAATTAACCCAGTACAAGCCATGCTGTCTTCGCTGTTGGGCAGAGCCAACTGTTATTTAGCAGCCACTCAATATTGTTCAGCGATACTGTGGTGATCACGGCAATGGTTGTTACAGCTATGCACAACTTAACTCTCAACTGCCAGCCAACTCACGCTCACCCCTGCAATATAAGAGCTGGTGAGTTGCCGGCTGATTTCACGTATAATTGTTTTTTTATGTTGAAGATTAATTCATTATGTCCTCACCACAATCCCTGATTGATTCAGCAAAGCGGACCATCAGCCTTGAGCAAGAGGCAATTAACAGCCTACTGGCACGTATTGATGACAGTTTTGTAAAGGCATGTGAGCTTATTTTAGACTGCACTGGGCGTGTGGTGGTGGTCGGCATGGGCAAGTCTGGGCATATCGCCCATAAAATTGCTGCGACTTTAGCCAGTACCGGCACACCCGCTTTCTTTGTTCATCCCGCCGAGGCCAGTCACGGTGATATGGGCATGATCACCGCTGACGATGTAGTGCTTGCCTTGTCCAACTCTGGCACCACCAATGAAATCGTTACTTTACTGCCACTGATCAAACGCCTTGGGATCACTCTGATCAGCATGACTGGCAACTCTGAATCGCCCTTGGCAGCTGCGGCAGACGTTAATTTAGACACTTATGTGGCGCAAGAAGCCTGCCCATTAAATCTGGCCCCTACTTCTTCGACCACTGTGACGCTAGTATTGGGCGATGCCTTGGCCATTGCTCTGCTTGAAGCGCGCGGTTTTACTCCAGAAGACTTTGCTTTTTCCCATCCTGGTGGTGCACTGGGTCGGCGTTTACTGCTTAAAGTTGAGCATGTCATGCACAGTGGCGCTGAATTACCGTCTGTGGCCAAGGGCGCGTCTTTACGTGCAGCCTTATTAGAAATGACCCAAAAAGGCTTAGGTATGACCCTGATCCTAGCGCCAGACCAAACCCTAGCTGGCATTTTTACCGACGGCGATTTACGTCGCGCTTTAGATAAGGGCATTGATGTGCGCGAAGCCAATATTGATGACTTAATGACCCTTGGTGGTAAAACAGCCCGCCCCGATATGCTGGCTGCCGAAGCCTTAAAAATAATGGAAGATTATAAAATCAATTCCCTGCCCGTTATTAACGAGCACAATCAAGCCATTGGCGCTTTAAACATGCATGATTTATTACGTGCAGGAGTGATGTAATGCTACCCCTAACCAATAGCGACTTAGTTCAACGTGCTCGCGGTGTGCGTTTGCTGGTATTAGATGTTGACGGCGTGCTAACTGATGGCAAGTTGTACTTTTTAGCCGATGGCAGCGAAGCCAAAGCGTTCAGCACCCTTGACGGTCAAGGGATTAAAATGCTGATGAACTCGGGGGTCAAGGTCGCCATTATCACTGGCCGCACCTCGAGCATTGTCGAGCGCCGTGCCGCAAACTTAGGCATTGAGCAGGTTATCCAAGGCCGTGAAGATAAACGTGCGGCATTAGACGAACTGCTGAGTACCTTGCAACTTTCTGATCAGCAAGTTGCCTACTTAGGAGACGACTTACCTGACTTAGCGCCCATTCGCAGCGTTGCTTTAGGTGTAGCTGTGGCCAATGCCAATGCTTTTGTCCGCCAACATGCACAAGGCGTCACCGCATTGCGCGGTGGTGAAGGCGCAGCGCGGGAGCTCTGCGAGTTTATTATGGCTGCGCAAGGCACCCTTAAGGATGCGCAAAATATTTATTTATAATGATGAGTTGTGCTTATGTCCGCAAATTTACGCTTAGCTGTGTTCTTTCTACCCTTTGCGCTGCTGGTCGCAGCACTGGGCTATTGGAATATTAATAACCCAGCAGAAATCGAGCCCAGCGCCCTAGCTACGGATGACAACAGCATCGATTTTTTTGCCGAAAACACTCACACACTGCAGTTTAACGAAATTGGCGCAGTGCACTATGAGCTCACCAGTCCGCGTATTGAGCATACGCAACACGATGATATTACGGTACTATTGCAGCCTGATTTATTACTGTTTCGTGGCACTGAATTACCTTGGCATATTAGCAGCCAGCGCAGCGAAGTCAGCCCAGATGGTGCCGAGGTTGAACTGATCAAAAACGTGCGTATTGAACGTACTGACGAGCAAGGTCGCCCAACTATATTAACCACTGAACAACTGACCTACGTACCCGACACTGAGTACGCCCACACTAAGCTCCCAGTAAAAATTGAAACGGCCAACGGCATCACCACTGGTGTTGGCATGCAAACCTATTTAAACGAGAGCAAAATGCATTTGCTTTCAAATGTGAGAGGCCGACATGAAGTTCGCTAGAATAAAAGCTGCACTCCTTGCCACTGGTTTTAGCCTGCTCAGCGGTTTGGCGCACGCCCTACCCTCTGACAGCAGTCAACCGATTAATGTAAAAGCCGATAGCGCAGAAATGGACGATAAACGTGGCGTCGCCATTTATCGCGGCGATGTTATTATTACCCAAGGCACGCTAAAAATCACAGGCGATACAGTCACTATTACTCTGGACAGTGAAGGCGACATTGATGTCTTCACCTCCGTTGGCAAGCCGGCTTACTATGAACAGCTACCGGCGCCGGACAAGGATCTTGTACAAGCCTATGGCCTGACCCTGCAATATTTCGCCAATACCAACAAAATCATTGCCATCGACCAAGCCAAAGTTATTCAGCAAGGTAATACCTTCCGCGGTGAGAAAATCGTTTACGATACCGAGATGGAAATCGTCACCGCAGGGCGCGGCAAGCAAGGCACCATTACCACCCCAGCACCGCGTATCGACATGGTGATTCAACCGAAGAAAAAGGCAGATTAAGCGGAGTGAAACACAGCATGAGCAGTACCTTAACCGCAAAAAATCTGGCCAAATCTTATAAAGGGCGCAAAGTTGTCCATGATGTCAGCCTGTCGATTAAAAGCGGACAAGTGGTTGGCTTACTCGGCCCCAACGGTGCCGGTAAAACAACCTGCTTTTATATGATTGTCGGCTTGGTCAAAGCTGATAAAGGCACAGTTTTTATTGATCAGACTGATGTCAGTCATCAACCAATGCACGGTCGCGCACGGGCTGGGATTGGTTACTTGCCACAAGAAGCCTCTATTTTCCGTAAACTCAGCGTGGCCGATAATATTCTGTCGATCTTAGAGTTGCGCAAAGATTTAGATCGCCCAGCACGACTGCAAGCTTTGGACGACCTGTTACGCGAGTTCAATATTACCCACCTGCGTGACAACCTTGGCATGAGCTTATCCGGTGGTGAACGTCGCCGAGTGGAAATTGCCCGAGCACTGGCCACCGATCCTAAATTTATCTTATTAGATGAACCTTTTGCCGGTGTCGACCCGATTTCGGTAGGTGATATCAAGCAAATCATTCATCACTTAAAGGATAAGGGTATCGGTGTGTTAATCACCGACCATAATGTTCGTGAAACCTTAGATATTTGCGAAACCGCCTACATTGTCAGCGACGGACAAATTATTGCCGCAGGCTCCCCAAGCAGCATTCTCGACAACCAATTAGTCAGAGATGTGTACCTCGGCCAAGAGTTTAGGCTATAAAACTCTGGTGACGGGCTGCCACCCAATCCTGTGCGCAGCCTAAAATACCCAATCAAACTCATTGCTACCGCGGCAACCGCTTGTCAAGTCTAGGCAAACAGCAAAAAATCAGGCATAAATCTTGCTAGGCAGCAATTTTGCTGCATTGATTGATTAGGAGTCATGCCTTTCCATTATGAAAGCCTCACTCGTGTTAAAAATGGGTCAACAACTGACGATGACCCCACAACTACAACAGGCGATTCGCTTGTTGCAACTGTCGACCTTAGACCTGCAAGCTGAAATTCAAGAAGCCTTGGATAGCAACCCCTTGCTTGAGCGTCAAGATGATAGCGATAGCAGCGACCACCTTGCCGCCGAGAACTCGACACCCAGCAACAGCCAAGCACATAATCAAGAAGAAACAGCCAGTAGCGCCAGCAACCAACCTGCAACCACTGATTGGACCGAACAGATCCCTAACGAGCTTGAAATTGACACCTCATGGGAGGATGTTTATCAATCCAGCGCCAGCAATCTCCCCAGTTCCAGCAACGAAGAGTGGGATTTCACCAGCACCACTCCTACCGACGTTGACTTATACAGCCACTTACTGTGGCAGCTCAACTTGGCCACCATGACCGAGCGCGATCTCGCCGTGGCTACAGTGATTATTGATAGCCTTGATCATGATGGCTACTTGCAAGAAAGCCTTGAGGAGATTCAAGCTGGCATTGCTCAGGAGATTGCCATCAATGAAATCGAGATGGTGCTTAAGCGTGTTCAGCAATTTGAACCCACTGGCGTTGCTGCGCGCAACCTCAGTGAGTGCTTGCTCTTACAACTACAGGCGCTGCCAGCTACCACCCCTTGGCTAGCAGAAGCGCAACTCATCTGTAACAAGCATCTGGAGTTGCTCGGCAGCCGCGATTACAGTCAACTGATGCGCAGATTGCGGATCAAAGAAGATGCACTCAAAGCTATTATTGAGCTGATCCAAACCCTCAATCCACGTCCTGGTTCAGCACTGGCAAGCTCTGACTCAGAATATATTGTGCCTGATGTGATTGTTCGCAAAGACCAGCAACGCTGGATCGTTGAGCTCAATCCAGAGGTCGCACCACGTTTAACGGTCAACTCACACTACGCCAGCCTGATTCGCCGTGCGGATAACAGTGCTGAAAACTCATATTTACGCACTCAACTACAAGAAGCCCGTTGGTTTATTAATAGCCTACAAAGCCGTAATGAAACACTGCTTAAAGTGGCCAGTGCTATCTTAGACTACCAACGTGATTTTTTTGATCATGGCCCCGAAGCCATGAAGCCCTTAATACTGGCAGAAGTTGCGCAAGCTATTGGCATGCATGAATCAACCATTTCCAGGGTCACCACACAAAAATATATGCACACCCCGCGCGGTGTTTTCGAGCTTAAATACTTTTTTTCCAGCCATGTCAGCACAGCCGAAGGAGGCGAATGCTCATCCACAGCCATTCGCGCTATCATTGAAAAGCTGGTTGCCGCAGAAAACCCTAAAAAACCATTGAGTGATAGCAAAATCGCTGGTTTACTGGAAGAGCAAGGGATCAAGGTAGCACGGCGTACCATTGCCAAATACCGAGAATCACTTGGCATCGCCTCGTCAAGCCAACGAAAACAGCTATTATAGATCTTCATCAGTAACACTTAATTTACCCAGACGTTACAATCTTGCTTGCACCATTTTGAACAGTGAAACTAAGGAGAACGGTATGCAAATTACTATCACAGGCCATCAATTGGATATCACTGATGCTATACGTGACTATATTAATAATAAGTTTGCTAAACTTGAACGTCACTTCGATAAGATCACTAGTATTCGCACAACTCTCAGTGTTGAAAAAGTGAGACAAAAAATTGATGCAACCTTATTGATTGCTGGCGGCGACATCAACGCCAACGCTGAGCATGAAGATATGTATGCTGCTATTGACCTCTTAGTTGATAAACTAGACCGTCAATTAATTAAACACAAAGAAAAACAACTGACCCGTCAAAAAGGCGCTCTTGAGCGTTAAAAACCATATGATTCGATTAGAACATATACTGACCCCGGCACGTTCACAAGTGAATGTGCCGGGAAGCAGTAAGAAACGTGTACTTGAATACATTGCCCACCTGATTGCCTCCGATTTACCTGATATAGATGAAGACGCTCTTTTCGAAAGCCTTGTGGCCCGTGAAAAGCTCGGTTCTACAGGCTTTGGCAATGGGATTGCGATACCACACTGCCGGCTGATTGGCTGCACCAGCCCTATTAGCGCTGTGATACATCTAGCCAGCGCCGTGGATTTTGATGCCATTGATGGTGAGCCAGTTGATCTGCTTTTTGTTCTATTGGTACCAGAAGAGGCTACCGATGAACACTTAGAACTATTACGTCAAATTGCCAGCATTTTTGAGCAAGATGATGTCCGCGAACGCTTGCGTAACGCACCTGATAGCACAGCTTTATACCAAGCTGTGCTTGCTGCACAATTATAGAGGATGTATCCATGCGTTTAATTATCGTTAGCGGCCGCTCAGGATCAGGTAAAAGTACCGCTTTAGATGTACTGGAAGATAACGACTTTTACTGTATTGATAACCTACCGGCAATGCTTCTGCCTGAGCTGGCGGAACGCACCCTGCTGGCCACTGAGCTGGCCTACCCACAGATTGCTGTATCCATTGATGCGCGCAACTTGCCCAATCAGCTGGAGCGCTTTCCTGAGCTGTTAGCAGGTTTACGTGAGCAGCATATTGTCTGTGATGTGCTCTATTTAGATGCTGACGATGAAACCTTATTGAAAAGATTTTCTGAAACCCGTAGAAGGCACCCACTCACCAATGAAGCACGCTCATTGGCTGAAGCCATCCGCGAGGAAAAAGTTTTACTCTCGCCCATCATTGATTTAGCCGACCTTACCATCAACACCACCCACCTCAACTTATACCAATTGCGCGACATTATTAAATTACGCTTATTGGACAAGCCAGAACCTGGCACCGCATTTCTAATCGAGTCGTTTGGTTTTAAACGTGGCGTACCTGTTGATGCGGATGTAGTGTTTGATATTCGCTGTCTGCCCAATCCATACTGGAAGCCAGAACTGCGCGCATACTGCGGTCTTGATCAACCCATCGTGGAGTATTTAAGCGAGCAAGATGACGTGGAAGATATGTACAGCGATATTTATGCATATTTAGCCAAGTGGCTACCGCGTTTTGCCGCCAGTAACCGCGCCTATGTCACCATTGCTATTGGCTGCACTGGTGGTCAGCACCGCTCGGTGTATATGGCTGAACGTTTAGGTAAGGCGCTCGGTCAAGAACTGAACAATGTACAGATCAGACATCGTGATGTGGTGCGCAGCACTGAGCAAGATGATGGCTAGCTGTCAAGTTACCATTATTAATAAGCTTGGCTTGCATGCCAGAGCTGCAGCAAAATTCGTCTCTGTGGCCAACCGCTTTCCATGCCAGATCAAGATAGGTCGCGATGTCAACAGCCTGTGTAACGGCAAAAATATCATGTCGGTGATGATGCTTGCTGCCAATCAAGGCACTGAATTACATATCAGTGCTAAAGGTGAGCAAGCCCAGGAAGCACTGGCTGCCTTACAAGAATTGATTGCCCAGCGCTTCGAAGAAGACGTTTAACCCAAGCAGCCCCTAGCCTCTGTTCAAACAATGGGGGCCATCAACCAGCGGATCATTGATCACTGTGCTCACTCGCCGCTCAAGCAATTGCGGTTGAGCAGCAGCCAACACTTCAAGCAGCTCCTCTTCACTGCTATCAGGATCAAGCCAGACAGCTTGCTGTTGTTCATTTAATACTATAGGTCGGCGTAAATTGGCTGCCTGCTGGGTCAACATTGCCACACTGTAATAATCGCGCCCAGGCACTGAATATAGGTCCCAAATTGCTGCCAAATAGAGCACCGGCTCTGCAGTGGTGAGCCAAAAGGGCTGTTTACGCTGCTGTCCGCGCCACTCAAAAAAACCATTGGCTGGCAATACACAGCGCTGCCCCCGCCAAGCTTTTCTAAACATGGGTTGAGTACTCAACGTTTCCACTCTGGCGTGCGCTACAGCGCGAGTTAGATCGGTCATCCACTCAGAAGTAAACCCCCACAAAGCCAAGGCTGCATGCCGCTCTTGCTGCTTTTGATAGAGCATTAACACTTGTGACTTGGGTGCTAAGTTCCAATGCGCACGCATCTGTTGCGGAAAACCTGGTAATTGCGCTAAGGATTCTGGCCAATTAAATAAAGCATAACGTCCCGACATCAGCGCTCCTTAGTCAGCACTCTAAAATACCACGCTGAACACTGTTGCTCGGCTCAGGGATGCCCTCAACCACCGGTGTGGCTTGCTGGTAGCTGGCAATCAATTCTCGCGCCAGCTGCGCATGCTCATCTGCAACCATTAAACCCAGCAAGCCTAAAGCTGGCAGCTCACCCATACCTCCCACTAAATTCTCCCCCTGTAAATACACCTCAATCCCTTCTCCACGCAGCATACTTATCAGCATCTGCGCTTCCATTAAGTCTGCGGGCTCATGAATCCTTTGCACCTTAGATCTCCTCTGCACGTTATCCGCTAATGCAGGTATAATAGCTCAATAACCTAACCCTTAAGCGCCCAAAGTCCTGAACAGCAGCCCAATAAGAGAACCACATGGATCAATTTGATAGCATTCGCCCCTATAATGACAGCGAAGTGGCGTCTGTATTGCAACGTTTACTGGCTGATGAGGATTTTTTATCCATAATCACCCAATACCGCTTTCCCGTTGCTTCTCGCTACCTTGGCTGGCTTCTGCGCCCGATTATTGCACGGAAACTACGTCATGAGCTGAGCCAGGTTAACAGTGTCGCTTCGTTACAAAAGCGCATTGAGTCCTATGTTGAGCGCAGCATTACTCAGGCAACTGACGGTATCAGCTTTTCCGGTATTGAACATTTACAGCTTGGCCAAGCGCACTTATACCTTGCCAACCACCGCGATATTGTGATGGATCCGGCGTTTGTCAATTACGCCTTATTTCAGGCTAAACACAGCACTCCACGTATTGCCATTGGCGATAATTTATTACAGCGCCCCTTTGTCAGCGACCTGATGCGCATTAACAAAAGCTTTATTGTGCACCGCTCACTAACCAATCGCCGCGAAAAGCTCAGCGCATTTCAATTGCTGTCCGCCTATATCAACCATTCTATCTTAAAAGATAATGAGTCAATTTGGATTGCTCAAGCCGAAGGCCGGGCTAAAGACGGTGACGACCGCACCGAAAGCGCAATTTTACGTATGTTTCATTTGTCGCGAAAAAATGAAGACTTCCAACAGGTTATTGCCTCATTACGTCTCACCCCTGTTGCCATCAGCTATGAATATGATCCTTGTGATCTTGCCAAGGCCCGTGAGCTGTATATTTTGGCCAGCACCGGGAAGTATACCAAGCAGGTTGGTGAAGATGATGCCAGCATTGCTCTAGGCATCACCGGTTATAAAGGCCGTGTCCATGTGCATTTCTGTTCCGTGCTCGATACTGGCTTTAGCGATGCCAAACAGCTGGCAGTCTTAATTGATCAGCAGATTTGGCGCGATTATCGTTTGTTTCCCGTGCATTACTTGGCGTGGGCCATATGGGAGCAACGCGATACCAGCTTAGCGGTGCCGGCAATTACGGAAGTGTTTGAGCAGGAAGAAATTGTAACTGCTGAGCAAGAGTGGCAGCGTCGTTTAGCTGCATGCCCAGTGGAGCATCGCCCTTACCTGATTATGCAATACGCCATGCCACTGCAGAACCAATACAGCTGCAGTGCTTTGCAGCCCTAATTTTAACCGGCAATTGCCGATACTCTTGAGGTTTTTATGTCCTGGCTACAAGTCCGTTTAGCGATCCAGCCCAAGCAAGCCGCACAATGGGAAGACTCATTGTTCGAGCTGGGAGCGATCTCCGTCAGTTTTATGGATGCTGAAGACCAGCCCATTTACGAACCTGATTTAGGCACCACCCCACTGTGGACCCACACCCACCTTCTGGCGCTGTTTGAAGGCGATGTTGATCCTGAGGTTTTGCACCAGCACCTACAGTTATTGGGTGGTGCCCAGACTCCTGAGCTGCAGATGGAAAAAATCAACGACCAAGACTGGGAACGCAACTGGATGGTTAACTTCCAGCCGATGAAGTTTGGCCAACGCTTATGGATTATCCCCAGCTGGCATACGCCGCCGGAACCCGATGCGGTCAATGTGATACTGGACCCAGGCTTAGCCTTTGGCACTGGTACTCACGCTACCACTGCCCTATGCCTTGAGTGGCTAAGCAACCAGCCCATCGAAGGCTGTAATGTACTGGACTTTGGTTGTGGTTCTGGAATTTTAGCCATTGCTGCTAAGTTATTAGGTGCGGCACAATTAACTTGTACAGATATTGATAGCCAAGCACTGGAAGCCACCCGCGATAATGCCAACCGCAATGGCATTGCCGAGCAAGATATTCTGGTGTATTTGCCAGAAGATATGCCACAACAACAATTTGATGTGGTCCTAGCCAATATTCTAGCCGGCCCTTTGGTTGAGCTGGCACCGCAGCTAATCAATTACACCCGTCCTGGTGGACGTATTGCACTGTCTGGAATTTTAGCTGAACAAGCGCAAGAAGTGCGGGATGCCTATAGCCAGCACTTTGACTTAGCCCCCACTGTGGATAAAGATGGCTGGGTGTGTATTTCAGGTGTGCGACACTGATCTATAGCAGGCAGTAGCCAGCGCACTTATGGCAGATTTAAAGTTGGTGCTCCTATGACTGACACAGCAATCACTCAATGCCCATATTGCCAAACCAGTCTGCGCTTTAAGCGCAGCACATTAAATGCTGCGCAAGGATTCTTGCGTTGCGATGCATGCTTGCAAGTGTTTCAGCCCAACTTGCAACGCAACAGCACGCAATCTTTAGCGACACAAACAGCAACAGAGCACTCAGGCATTCAGATAACAGCTGATGACCGGCCACTCTTTCTCAAGCGACAGCCCAGTTCCAGTTTGCCCTCGAAACGTCGGCCTTATTCGCACTGGCTGCTTTGGCTGCTAGCGGGCAGCTTAGTGTTACTGATGCTGGTCGGCCTCTATGCTTACAGCAACTTTGCCCAACTGGCTCGGCAAGAGCACTCTCGGCAATGGCTGGCAGTTGCTTGCCCACTGCTTGGCTGCCAATTACCGGCCAAAGTTGATGTGCTACAGATAAAAAGCAGTAATCTGCAGGTGCGCAATCATCCTGAGTTTAGTGGTGCCTTATTGATTGAGGCGATTATTTACAACCGTGCCCCATTTAGCCAAACTTTTCCTCTGATCAAGCTGAGCTTCGCTGACCAGCACAACCAAACTCTCAGCAGTCGAGTGTTTAAGCCTCAAGAATATCTGAGCAGCGCCCAAGTCCAGCAAAAACATATGCCTTCGCAAGTGCCCATCCATATTTCCTTTGAATTACTCAAGCCCAACGCTGATGCGCTCAATTACCACTTAAGCTTTATCTCACCGGATTGAGTTAAACGACAGCCTGACAAATCTCTTTTGCTACCGTTTAACCCCTGCCAATTAGCTGCCGGCGACTTTCATCCGCTCAATCAACACTGAACCTGTGCAGACACTGCCACGTCGATCCAGATCATTACCAATGGCGACAATCTGCTGGAACATATCGCGCATATTGCCGGCAATGGTCACTTCTTGCACGGGAAATTGAATCTCACCATTCTCTATCCAGTACCCCCCGGCACCACGGGAATAGTCACCGGTGACCATATTTAAACCTTGCCCCATCAGCTCGGTGACCAATAAGCCACGGTCCATTTTCTTCAACAAAGCTGCTTGATCATCATCGCCATGGGTCACAAACACATTACGGGCGCCGCCTGCGTTGGCCGTACTTGGCATACCCAGTTTGCGTCCTGAGTAAGTACTGAGCATATAATTGACCAGCTTGCCATCCTTAATAAAGTGTTTGGCATAGGTGGCCAAACCATCACCATCGAACGCACTGCTGGCCAAGCCGCCCTTGAGTAACGGTCGCTCATCTAAGCTGAACCACTCAGGAAATAAAGTTTGCCCTAAAGCACCCACCAAGAACGATGAGTTGCGATACTGATTACCACCAGCAATTGCCCCCAATAAGCTGCCAAACAAACCGCCTGCTAACTCAGCGGCAAAGAGAACCGGGACATCACAGGTGGGTACTGAGCGCGCACCGAGGCGACTTAGAGTGCGCTCAGCGGCGATGCGTCCAACCGTTGCGGCATCGGTAAGTAAGTCGGCACGACGACCATAGTCATACCAGTAGTCACGTTGCATTTGCCCACCGGCCTCAGCGATCACCATGCAACTTAAACTGTGTCGAGTACCGGCATGCCCGGCAATCAAACCATGACTGTTACCGTAAATCGTACAGCCCATATCACTATTGACGCTGGCACCATCTGAATTACTGATCCGCGCATCTGTAGCAAATGCAGCTGCCTCACACTCCAAGGCCAATTCAATGGCTTCGGTTGGGCTTAACTCCCATGGGTGCCATAAATCTAAATCCGGAAAGTCTGTGGCCATCAACTCTTTATCCGCTAAACCAGCAAATTCATCCGGTGAGGCATATTTCGCAATGGCCAAAGCCGCAGCGACGGTTTCGTCAATGGCGGCATCGCCAGTGGCAGTGGTACTGGCCGAGCCTTTTTGCTGACCGTGATACACTGTAATAGAAAAGCCTTGGTCACGATTAAACTCCACTGTCTCAACTTCCCGTTGACGCACACTGGTTGATAAACCTTGCTGGACTGAGACTGCCACTTCACAGGCGCTGGCGCCTTGTTGCTTAGCTGCGGCAAGAATTTTTTCAACCTGACCTTTAAGCTCAGGTAACACTTGCGGGCCGACACTTTCAATTAAACTCATAGTTACTCCAAAGCATTTTCACAAGACCCTAGTAAAGTACCAGCCTTGCTCTGTTATCATGGCATCCTAACTGATTGGAACACCGTTATGTCTGACTACCTCGATGACTCCTTAGACGAAGAAAAAAGTAAATCACAGGTCAAGCGCGAAATGCTTGCTCTACAAGAACTTGGCCTGCGTCTGTCTAGCCTAAAACCTGAACTGCTGGATAACCTGCCGCTCAGTGATGTACTGCGCAAAGCCTTAGCAGAAACCAGCAAACATACGGCGCACATTGCCCGTAAACGCCACTCGCAATTTCTCGGTAAGCTGCTGCGCAGTCACGATATTGACGCCATTATGCAGCCGGTCAATTTGATTGACAGTCAAACCCGTGAATACAATGACCGCTTTCATGCTTTAGAGCGCTGGCGTAACCGTTTAATCAGCGAGGGCGATGCCGCACTGCAAAGCTTTGTTGAAGATTATCCGGACACTGATATTCAGCATTTGCGCAGTTTGATTCGTCACGCGCAACATGAGCTGGCGCAAAATAAAGCACCCACAGCTTCACGTAAAATATTTAGATACCTGCGCGATCTTGATGAGCAGCGTCTGGGTTTAAAATAAGCCAACTGAACTGTATCCGCTCCTTGCGCAGCGGATACAGTGTCATCGTTGGTATTAACTGCCGGTACCTCCCACAGTAATACCATCAATTTTCAAAGTCGGCTGACCCACACCTACCGGCACTGACTGTCCGGCTTTGCCGCAGACACCGACACCGCCATCCAACTCTAAATCATTACCCACCATCGACACTTGGCGCATAGCTTCTGGGCCGTTACCAATCAAAGTTGCCCCTTTCACTGGCGCCGTGATTTTACCGTCTTCAATTAAATAGGCTTCACTGGTGGAGAACACAAACTTACCACTGGTGATATCCACTTGCCCACCACCAAGGTTGGCACAATAAATGCCCCGCTTCACCGAGCGGATAATCTCTTCCGGCTCACTGTCACCGGCCAACATATAGGTATTGGTCATCCGCGGCATGGGGACATGAGCATAGGACTCTCGGCGACCATTACCGGTGGGCGCAACTCCCATCAAGCGCGCATTCATCGTATCCTGCATATAACCACGCAGCACACCGTTTTCAATCAACGTATTATACTGACTTGGCGTGCCCTCATCATCGATACTCAGTGAACCACGACGTCCAACCAAGGTGCCGTCATCGACAATGGTGCACAGTGTGGAGGCCACTTGCTGGCCAACCCGACCGCTATAAGCAGAGCTGCCTTTACGGTTAAAGTCGCCCTCCAAACCATGACCCACCGCTTCATGCAGCAATACGCCACTCCAACCTGGGCCCAACACCACCGGTAACGTGCCTGCTGGGGCGGCAATGGCTTCCAGATTCACCTGTGCTTGACGAACTGCTTCGCGAGCAAACTCCATGGCGCGATCTTGCTCTAAGAAATAGCGGTAGTCGGTACGCCCACCACCGCCTGCAGTGCCGCGCTCACGGCGACCGTTTTGTTCAATAATTACGCTAACATTAAAGCGCACCAATGGCCGCACATCAGCGGCTAAACGACCATCTAAGGTGGCTACTAAAATCTGCTCCCAAGAACCGGTCAAACTGACAGTTACTTGGCTCACCCGTGGGTCTAAGACGCGGGTAGCGGCATCAATCTGCTTCAGCAAAGCAACTTTCTCTTCGCGGCTGATCACCTCAAGCGGGTTATCCGCAGGGTATAATGCTGTGTGCGCCATTGACTGAATGGCTATGGGCTGCACCCGCTGCCCGGACTGGGCAATACTGCGCGACGCTTCAGCTGCTTGTAATAAAGCTGGCATAGTCAATGCATTGCTGTAGGAAAACCCGGTTTTTTCACCGGCTAAGGCGCGTACACCAACCCCTTGGTCAAGATTAAAACTGCCCTCTTTAACGATACCTTCTTCCAGCACCCAAGCTTCAGAAATACGGTTTTCAAAATATAAATCTGCAGCATCAATACCTGGACCCGCCAGCGCACTGAATACCTGGGCTAACTGCCCTTGCTCTAAACCGGTTGGAGCCAGCAAAGTAGCACTGACACTGGCTAACAAGTCACTCATTGTCTGTCCTCTGTCTCTGCGCGCGCTAACTGCGCCACAGCAAATCGTTTATGGTGCCAAACTGGCATACGTTGGCGAATAGCAGCTTGCTCATCTCGGGAATAAGCACTGACTATGCAGCCTGCGCCTGTGGTTTGCTCTGCTAAGACACACCCCCAGGCATCAATAATTGCTGAATGGCCAAAGGTCTCACGGCCTGCGGCATGCACGCCACCTTGGTTGGCTGCTAGGATTAAGCATTGCGTCTCTATCGCTCTGGCCCTTAATAAAACCTGCCAGTGGGCAGCGCCTGTTACGGCAGTAAAAGCTGAGGGTACGCTAATTAAGTCAGCGCCAGCTGCGCGCAGAGCGCCATACAGCTCAGCAAAACGCAAGTCATAACAGACTGTCATGCCTAAGCGACCCACTGGCGTATCAACCACAATGCAACTATCACCCTGCGCATAATGCTTCGATTCTTGATAGCTACCTTGCTGGTCATCCACCGCAGCGTCAAATAAATGCAGCTTATCGTAGCGTGCCACGCACTCACCCAGCTCATTAAACAGTAAAGAACTGGCGCAAGGCTTTCCTCTCGATTGCCCTGCTGGCAGCAAAGGTACCGTACCACCAACAATCCATACACCAAGTTCACGGGCGGTGCGAGCTAACCAAGATAAGATGGGGCCTTGCTGCTGCGCTTCAAGGGTTGCAATGTGCTGGGCATTGATTTTACCCATGGCGGCAAAGTTCTCGGGTAGCACTGCCAAGCGCGCACCAGCCTCTGCAGCTTGCTCCAGCAACCGGCGAGCACTGGCAAGGTTGGCGGCAATAGTATCACCGGACACCATTTGAATAACAGCAACCGTCATGGATGTTTTATGCTCCTGTTGGAAAAATGTCAGTGTGCACACGGCTAAATAGCAGATCAATTTTACAGAGTCATGGGCTGGGCACAACAGCTGAGCCGGTTATGCCATACTATTGAGCTTACTGAGACCTTATGTATCTATGCCTAACACTCTTAATCTGCAAAATTTACACTGTGCGCAATGGCGGCAAGCCATCCAGCCTGGCGACTTCAAGCGCGGCAAAGCCTATGCTGCCCAGGGCCGTAGCACCTTACTGCAGCTGCAAGGGACGACTCTAACCGCGCACTGCCGTGGCTCCGTTGAAAAAAGTTATAAGCAAAGCATTACCCTGTTGCCGCAACAGGGTTACTACGATATCAATGGGCGCTGCTCATGTTACGTGGGTTACAACTGCAAGCACGTGGTCGCTGCCCTGCTCACCCTTGAGCACGCACAACAGCAGGGTCAAGCACACGTAGGGCAACCTCCCCCAGCAGAGACGTCACCCCCAACAGCCAAGCCAGCGCTGCAGATTACCGACGCCCCTGCACAGCAGCCACAACCGTACCTCACCTTTGGCAGTGTCAGCCTAGAGCGCTACGATCAGCGCAGCGCACGGATGCTCACCAGTGTGCAGCACCGAGCGGCTTTGGCTTTCAACTACCACGGCTATCTGTGCAGCGGTAAACCCACTGCTAATTTTTTAGCTAAAACCGGCCCCTACCAACGCTTGCGTATTACCCGCGATTTAGCTTTTGAAAACAGTTGCCGCGAGCAGCTCAAGCAACTGGGCTGGCAGATATCTTTACGCCGCAGCGATGCTGTCCCCGAGGACGCAGGCGATCCCTACGAGCTGCCTAACGAGCAAGCTTGGCTAACCTTTATGCAGCAGCCTCTGCAAGACTTGCGAGCTCAGGGTTGGCAAGTCACTCTGCTGCCACAGTTTAAATATAACCTGCTGCCAATTGATAACTGGTATGCCGCAGTGGAGGAAGAGCCTGGCCTGGATTGGTTTGCCCTAGAACTGGGCATTGAAGTGGCAGGTCAATCCATCAGTTTGCTACCTATTTTATTACAACTGATTCGCCAATCACCAAAATTGCTTGAGCCAGACTATCTTGCGCAGCGTAGTGACGATGAGGTGCTATTGGTCCGTGCTGGCGCTTTAGAGCAGAAAATTGCTTTACCCTACGCGCGAATTCGCCCAGTGCTCAAAACCCTTGGCGAGCTGTATATACGCGAAGCAGTGACTGTTGCAGACAAGTTACGTCTGCCACGGCAAGAAGCAGCGCGCTTAAATGAGCTGCAGGCACAAGGCATAAAGTGGCAGGGCGGCTCTAGAATTAAAGCCATTGCGAAGCAATTGGCGCAGCCCTTACAACAGGTCAATCCAGCACCTGCAGGGCTCAATGCCACCTTGCGCGACTACCAGCGCGAGGGACTGACGTGGTTGCAAAATCTACTGCAACTGGGCATGAGCGGTATTTTGGCCGACGATATGGGGCTGGGTAAAACCTTGCAAGCATTGGCCCATATCCTCACAGAAAAAAACGCCCAACGCCTACAGCATCCTACGTTGGTGATCCTGCCCACCAGCCTGATTGCCAACTGGCAAGATGAAGCGGCACGCTTTACCCCGCAATTAAAAGTCCTGACTTTGCACGGCCCGCAGCGCCATGCTTTGTTTGCGCAGATCGCTGAAGCCGATATTGTTCTCAGCACCTATGCCCTGCTGTCCCGGGATAGTCAGCAGCTACAGGCCCAAGACTGGCACTTAGTGATTCTTGATGAAGCGCAAAATATTAAGAACCCGCGCAGTAAAGCGGCCCAGTCTGCTCGCCAACTGCGCGCCGAGCAGCGGCTGTGCTTAACTGGCACGCCAGTCGAAAACAATCTAGGCGAACTCTGGTCATTGTTTGATTTTCTGATGCCGGGCTGGCTTGGTGATAACCAAAGCTTTACCCGCCAATACCGTACACCCATTGAAAAACATGCCGATGAACAAAGCTTGGCCCAGCTTAACAGCCGCTTAAAACCCTTTATTTTAAGACGCAGCAAACAACAAGTGGCCAGTGAGTTGCCGGAAAAGACCGAAATCACTCACTATATTGATTTAACCGGCGCGCAACGTGACCGTTACGAAACCCTACGTTTGGCGATGGATAAGAAAGTCCGCGAAGCAATTCAGCAAACTGGAATTGCTGGCAGTCATATTGTGGTGTTAGAAGCATTGCTGCGCCTGCGCCAAGTCTGCTGTGATTTGCGCTTGCTCAGTGAGGAAGACGCCCTGCACTACAGCAGTAGAGCCTCAGCTAAAATTCAGCACTTAATGACCCTATTGCGCAGCTTTACCGCTGCCGGACGGCGTATTTTAGTCTTTTCACAATTCACCAGTATGCTGGCCTTAATTGCTGATGAGCTCAGCAGCGCCCAGATTCCCTATGTGCAGCTGACCGGCCAAACTAGAGACCGCCGCAGCCCTGTACAACAGTTTCAAACTGAGCAGGTACCCGTTTTTTTAATCAGCTTAAAAGCAGGTGGCGTCGGCTTAAACTTAACCGCCGCCGACACCGTGATCCATATTGACCCCTGGTGGAACCCTGCCGCAGAGGCGCAAGCCAGTGACCGTGCTTACCGTATTGGCCAAAGTAAGCCGGTATTTATCTACAAGTTGATTGCCCGCGGCAGTGTTGAAGAGAAGATTCAGCACTTACAAGAACATAAAGCAGCCCTTGCCCAAAGTATTCTTGCTGGAGGCTCCAGCGTGAGCGCCAGCCTTGATCAGGACACCATTGCCAACTTACTGGCCCCGCTCAACAGTGACTGATCATTCAAATATGTTCACACACTAGGGCCTTTGCTATGCTCCCCCGCAAGTCTTCAGGAGGATTGACGGTGAAACACAATCGACCGAAAAATTACGTAGGTGCATACACAGCTATGCCGAATCAGTCGGCAATCTGCTGGTGGAAATTTTTCATTATCTGGCGCTGTTTGCGATTGGCGGCATAACCGCTTGGGCTGGAACCATGGCAGCCCTAGAAATGTTTGATAAAGGTGCAGCATCGATTGATGATATTTTACTGCTATTTATCTACTTAGAGCTGGGCGCCATGGTGGGGATTTACTTTAAAACCAATCATATGCCCGTGCGCTTTCTAATCTATGTCGCAATCACCGCTCTGACCCGTTTGATGATTTCTGACATCTCCCATCACAACGACCCCAATATGGGCGTGGTGTACGTTTCGGGCGCTATTTTATTATTAGCCCTAGCGGTTCTTGTGGTTCGCTATGCGTCAGCCAACTACCCAGCAGTAAAACCCGCCAGCAGCAAGGTTGTCGATGAAAGCCATGAGGGCATTGAGTCTTAATTCTGTGCTCAGCAGGCCGCTGTAGCGCGCTCAGCGTAACAGCGGCCTGCTGAAATTGGCGATAAATTACTTGGTGGGTACCGGCATCGGGAATGACATCACATTATTAGCGGTGGCTTCACGGATGGTCGCCACGCCTAAGCGCTCAACCTCATCAATGCGCACAATGGCATGCATGGGCACATAGCTGCGAATCACACCTTCAAACTGGGCTTTCAGCTTCTCTTCACTGGGATCCACCACCACCTGGGTGCGCTCACCAAAGACAAACTCTTCTATTTCTAGAAAGCCCCACAGGTCGCTTTGAAAAATTGCCTTTGCATACATTTCAAAGACCTGCCCTTGATTAACAAAGATCACCTTAAAAATCGGGTTTTCACTTTTACTCATAACCGCATAAAACTCATAAACACAGGGGTGCGCAGCTTAGCATACTCATGCAATTGTGTAGCCAAGTTTAGCCCCGTTTATCAGACCAGCATTACCATCAGCGCAGAAACCATACCCCGCATTGCAGAAGAAGATTGATCAAATACTTGACATGCGAATGAGAATCGCTATTATTAGCTCAACTGATCGCAAGATCAGCGGATAGCTCGGAAACCATTAGGTCGGCTTCCAAGTTGTCTACTCATCAGGCTAAACACGGTTTTGACCCGCATTTATTGCGGGTCTTTTTTTGTCTAAAATAACGTATCTGTAGACTCGCAAAATACCATTAAAAAAGCCAAGCACTTGGCTTGGCTTTGTCTCAGGTTATAACGGCAGCGCCGCTATTGGCCTTAACCACAAATTAACGCACGCCAGATTGGCGCAATGCTGCTGGGGTAAACTCACTCGCAGACGCTTCAAAACCGAATTCGTACGCATTCTTTTCTTCGTTATTCATACCCAATGCAAGATAACGACCGGACTGCAGGTCATATAAGGTTTCTATAGCGTACCAAGGCACTTGCTTATTATAGTAGTGCACCGCATGGGCTTCAGCTACACGCCACAAGTTACCACGGCCATCGTAATGGTCGATTTCCGCTGCTTGCCAAGAATCCTCATCAATATAGAAATCACGTTTTGCATAAATATGACGCTCACCTTCTTTCAGGGTCGCTGTAACATGCCACACTCGGCGCAGTTCATAACGGGTGAGGTCTTGATTGATATGCCCCGCTTTAATGATGTCACTGTACTTAAGCTCTGGCGAAGCTAACTTGTAGCTGTTGTTTGGAATATAGATTTCTTTTTTACCATGCAGCTTCCACTCGTAACGGTCAGGTGCGCCGTTATACATATCAAGATTATCTGAAGTGCGTAAGCCATCAGCTGCAGTACCTGGACCATCATAAGACACCTGTGGCGCACGGCGTACTCGACGCTGGCCAGCATTATACAACCACGCCATACGTGGCTCTTTAATCTGATCAAGGGTTTCGTGAACCAGTAATACGTTACCTGCTAAGCGTGACGGTGCGGTAACGCGCTGCTTAAAGTAGAACAAGATATTGCTGGGTGTGCTTGGATCGTAACCTCTCAATTTATTGGGAAAGACAAACTCATCATCAAAATATACCAATGAGTATGAACCATTAGTTTGCGGGGTTGCTTGAGTAACAGTACGTTTTACACTGCCACCACGGTAGCGAGTGATGTGGTTCCAAATCACTTCCAAACCGTTCTGCGGGATTGGAAATGCATTAGCAACTTTAAACTTTTCTAAACCGTTACCGCCTTGCACCATATTGGTATTAAGAGCATTCGCCTTAGTGGCTTCAACAACTTCTGCAGGCATAGTCACTGAGCGGTGCGTGGTGTACACAGGAATACGATAAGTATCTGGGTAGCGCTTAAACATCGCTTGCTGCCCAGGGGTTAACTGATCTTTATATTGATCCATATTTTGTGCAGTAATCGTAAACAATGGCTTTTCACCAGCATACGGATTACCTAAAAAACCATTGCTATCGACTGGCGCAGCAGTGGTTGATAAACCACCAGTCCACTCTGGAATGGTGCCTGCGGCATTACCTGCTTTTTCTGCGCCAAATGGCGTTAAGGTCGTACCTAATTTGGCTGCTTCATCTGCGGAAACAGCAGCCATAACACTGGCAGCAAACAGCGACAATACAAATGCTGCGCCCGTTTGCATTATAGTTTTATTTATCTTCATTATTACAGTCTTCCTAAGAGTAAAAAATTTGGGAGACACAAGATGCACAGTGCGGCATCCCCCGCCAGCACTGTGCGTATTGATTAGAAGTTCATGCCGAAGTTAAGTGACACAAAATCACGGTCTTTTAGCGTGTTGTAGCGACCATCAAAGAAGTTGGTGTATGAAACACCAGCAGTGTAGGTGTTTTGATAATCAGCATCCAAACCAAAGCTGACTGCTTTAGATCCTTCGTTAAACTGACCATTGGGGCCATAACCATCGACGTCATGGGAGAACGCCATATTTGGATGCAAGTTAATCCCCACAATGGCGCTGTTGTAATCTAAGATACCGCGTACACGGTAGCCCCATGAGTTTTTGGTGACAAAACCGTGCCAGCCATAGGCTTCTGCCGAGGTAGGACTATCAGGGATAATACTTTCTGGCGAACCAAAAATAGGATCACGTCCGAAGCGAGTGTTGCCTAAACCGCCCACATGGGTCCAACCGACTTCACCAACTACAGTGGCACGGCTTGCACCAAGCACTTGATCAAAGAAGTGGGTGAGAGTGGTTTGGATCTGGGTCACTTCTTTGCGGTCATAGCCGCGATGAAACTTACCGCCTTGAGCTAAAGCTCCTGCATTATCACCTGCAGCCACAGAAGCACCAATGCCTGTAGCGAGCTTCAAGGTCATATCTTGGGTGTTAATTTGCACCGGCATATTAGGACGATAACTGATCTCTCCCTGCCATGCAGTACCAGTAGGTAAGGTGGTGGAGAAGCTTAAGCCATACAAGCGAATATCTTCTGGGTAATCCATAAAGTAATTGCCGTTACCTACTAGCATTGCCGCCCCGCCAAGCGCACCATACTGAGCAGCACCGGTGGGACTAACCAAACCAGATAGCACTGCTTGTGCTGCTGCTGCTGCCCCTGCTTGCTGCATTTGCGCTAGAAAAGTCGGACTCATAGCCGCATTTTGCATGCTTAGGAATGGCGTACGGCTATGATAGTTCATAAAGTAGGCACCGTACTCGGTATTATCACCAAGCCAACGGAATGCCGTGCCCCACTGACCACTATCACCGGCTTTATTATCCTTACCACGCGGGATCATCAAACCTTCTTTTGTATAATTAATCCCTAAGCTCTGCATGCTTGGGTAAGGAAGTCCTGCACCCGGACCTATTGGTATTATTTCCCTCGCAAGCCCTTTGGCGTCTATTCCACCCAATAGCTTATTGGTCAAATCAGCATTTAAAATATGATAATTATCATTACAACCATCTGCCGCTACGTCAGCTGTAGAGAAGAAAGTACCGCAGTTATCCAGTACCGTTTGCTTCCAACCAATCTGGTAGAAGGCTTCCATGGACAGTTGATCGGTCAAGCTTTGCGACACATAGAACATATTGACTGGGATCAGACCTTCTTTCAGCTCTGCACCAGGACGACGGAAGGCGGATACATCAATCGGGTTGACCGAGTTGATGGAGTTCATAATAAAGGTACTTTCACCCCAACTCACTACCTGCTTACCCAAACGCACGGTACCTGGTTGGTTTGCAATGGCGTAGTTGTGATAAACAAAAGCATCAAGGATTTCTGCACCACGGGTTTTAGCACCCTCTTTGCGGCCTTTATTACTGATGTCTTTAAATGGACGGCTACCGTCTTGCAGCTCGGTGTCGTACCAGTATTTACCGCGGACAAAGACCCCTGAATCTTTGTAACGCAACTCTAAGTCATGCAAGCCTTTAAATATCTGCGAAAAGGTTTTGCCGCGCTGAAAGTTTAAACGACCATCGTCCCCAGTTTGAGTAAAGCCAGTGCCGCCATTGGCGTTACCGATAAAACGCTTATCAGGTTTAGCTGTTGACCAGCTGGCACCCACTGATAAGGAGCTATCAAATGTACCTTCCACTTCCCCAAGATCAAAAGTAATTGCAGAGGCTGGCACAGCTAATACTGAAGCTAAGCCGATGGCAAATGGTAATTTTGCCAAACGCCATACTTGTTGTTTTTGTGTTGTCATGGATACAACTCCGAATATTATTTTGGCTGTTGGCAGTATAACCAACCTCTTTATTAATCCAGTCAACCTCAAGGCTGACTCTTTCCCCTAACCGCTCTTAAGTGGCGGTTTAATATGTTTTAACATTTTCTATCTATAACCTTAAAGCACTAAGCATGCCACTTAAATTGCTGACCTATAAGTCATACTTGAACCCCATAAAAGCCATAGCCTACAGGGTGATTAAATATATTGCAGCGCTGGTCTGGCAAGTTTAGTGCCTTGAGGATTATTGCTTATTTAACTTTACCGGAACTGATAATGGGTTACTTAGTAACACCTACTGTTTAAACTCGAATCACCCATGTGCCCAGCAACCTTATTCAATTAAAGTCTTGCAAGAGTAGCTAAACTGCATACATCCGATTAGTCCAACTAACTCATGACCACAGTTAGCAACATAGCCATGCTTATACAGCTGATTCATTTTTCTGCGCAAGAGCCTGCTTAAAGGCGAAAAACAACGCCCCACCTCAGACTGGCAGCCTATAAGGCCCGCTCTATAAGACTTGTATTAATTAGTGATTAAATTCTAAACTGCCCTAGGGTACTGAAAGCTACGAAAAAGTAGCTTAATACTAGGTGCATTGCCCAGCATCGCTCGCCGTACTCAACTCCAATCGCTCACGCATTTATCTGACCCTTTTCTGTACAAAACTACTTTACCAAGGCAACCTTAATTGTGTAGAAAAGTAACACCTGGCAGTCCAGATCAAATACTAGCTTAGTAAAGAGCGCTTGCTAACAACACACCCCAGCTGACCGGCATAACTTGCTTCATAGCTTTTTTTTACTTTGCCAAGAGGCGCTTAAGCAAGTAAGTAAAGGTTCTGTGCACGCTGCACAGCAAGTAGACTAAGTACTTACTTGTATATTAATGCCTACTACTGCTCTGCAGTTAAAACTCAAGCGATTGAGCTGCTGTGCATCAATCTAAATAAGCAATGATAAAAATCAACCATCGGCTGATAAATAAAATAGCTGCTACACAATTAATAATTATCAAGCACACTATATTGGTTAGCCCCTGCGCCAAGCGTTAGCTATACAATAAAACCAAGTATTTTTTAGTCTGCTAGCCAGATTAAACTGGCAAAACGGCCGGTCACTGAGTCGCGGCGGTAGGAGTAAAAGCGCGAATCGGTTAGCGTGCACCAACCACCGCCATACACTGCCTGCACCCCACAAGCCGCTAAACGGATTCGCGCCAACTGATAAATGTCCGCCATCCAGCGGTCTGGATTTTGACTGGGCACAAAAGCCTCAGCTGCCTTAGGGTGTTGCCGCATAAAAGCATCGCGCACTTCAGCGCCCACCTCAAAAGCGTCCACCCCAATCGCCGGACCCAACCAAGCCATAATCTGCTGTGGTGCTGCCTGCATACTGGCTACAGTGTTTTCTAAAATACCGGCCACTAAACTGCGCCAGCCGGCATGCGCTGCGGCAACACAGGAACCACTCTGATCGGTAAATAACACCGGCAAACAGTCCGCACTCATAATGCAGCAGGCCAGACCAACCTCACGGGACATACTGGCGTCAGCAGTTAACACCTGAGTAGCATCGGCGCTGACCACACGATCACCATGCACTTGATTTAACCAAGTGGGCTGACAGCCCAAAGCTTCGGCCAGATACTTGCGGTTTGCTTGCACTTGCTTATGGGAGTCCCCGACATGCTGACCAAGATTAAAATGGGCAAACGGCGGCAGACTGTCACCACTGCTGCGGGTGGTGACGCAGGCCCGCACGTTCTTTGGCGCTGGCCAATCAGGGATCAGCCAATCAAACGGCTGCTTTAGCATCAACTCACCCAAAAAAGGCCTCTCGATCTTGGCGCAGCAAGGTTAACAACCAAGTGAAGTCTTCAGGCAACGGCGCTTCCCATTTCATTCGTTTACCAGTGACTGGATGCTCTAACTCTAAGAAGCGCGCATGCAATGCTTGGCGCGGGAACTCTTTCAAGGTCTCCAGCAACGTCGGATTAACCGCCGGCGGTATACGAAAGCGGCCACCATAAGCAGGATCACCCACTAGCGGAAAACCGACATGAGTCATATGCACTCGAATTTGGTGGGTACGCCCAGTCTCTAACATCACCCGCGCGTGGGTATGGGAACGGAAACGCTCCAGCACTCGGTAATGACTTACTGCAGGTTTACCGCTCTCAATCACCGCCATGCGCTGTCGCTGTTGGCCATGACGACCAATGGGCGCATCAATAGTGGCGCCAGAGGTGATCACCCCAACCACAATAGCTTCGTAGGTCCGCCCCACTGTGCGCGCCTGCATTTGGTCGACCAAGCTGGTATGCGCCTCTAAGGTTTTAGCCACCACCATTAAACCCGTTGTATCCTTATCCAGGCGATGTACAATCCCAGCACGTGGCACCTCTATAAGGCTCGGCACATGGAATAACAGTGCATTTAATAAAGTACCATTCGGATGTCCTGCAGCAGGATGCACCACTAATCCCGCGGGTTTATTTAACACTAGGATGTGCTCATCTTCATAAATAATATCCAGCGGAATATCTTCAGCGGTCCACTCGCCTTGCGCTTCACGCTCAACGCTTAACTCAAGCTCTACTCCGCTGTAGACTATGTCACGCGGACGCAACACTTGGCCGTCAACTGTCAGCCGCTTTTCTTTAATCCAAGCAGTCAAACGTGATCGAGAATGTTCTGGGAACAACTGTGCAGCAACCTGATCTAAGCGTTTACCACCCAGTTCCACTGGAACCTGTGCGTATAATTGAATTGTTTCGGTCGTATTTGTAGGCATACTCATCAACAGAGAATGCGTAGGCTTTGGTTTCAAGCGCACGCTTGTGG
>CAZEZR010000013.1:0-43495 GCA_964516465.1 uncultured Thiopseudomonas sp.
GATTTACGAAGAGTTTAAAGGTACCGGTAATATGGAGCTGCAACTTGAGCGCCGGATTGCGGAAAAGCGCGTCTTCCCTGCGATCAATATCAACCGCTCAGGTACCCGTCGTGAAGAACTGTTAACCAGTGACGATGAGTTACAACGTATGTGGATTTTACGTAAGTTGTTGCATCCGATGGATGAATCGGCAGCCATTGAGTTTTTACTGGATAAGCTGAAAGACACAAAGACCAACGAAGAGTTCTTTATGTCGATGAAGCGCAGTAAATAACCCATGTTTAGTATCAAAAGCCATGGGCTGATATGCACTTATAGTGCTCTTATCAGCTCAGATGCTTGATCTGCTACGGACCACATCATGCAATATACTGACCTTCGAGACTTTATCCGCGGCCTTGAGCAGCGTGGTGAACTCAAACGCATCCAAGTCCCCGTCTCCCCTGTGCTTGAAATGACAGAAATTTGTGACCGCACTTTGCGCAAAGGTGGTCCAGCTTTGTTATTTGAAAATCCAACCGGCTTTTCCATGCCAGTGCTGGGCAATCTATTTGGTACCCCGGAGCGGGTGGCTTTAGGTATGGGGGCAGAGAGCACTGCAGAGTTGCGTGAGATTGGTACCTTGCTGGCCGCGCTAAAAGAACCTGAGCCACCGAAAGGCTTTAAGGATGCGTGGAACAAGCTGCCGATGTTTAAAAAAGTCTTGGCTATGGCCCCTAAAGTCCGTAAAGACGGGGCTTGCCAAGAGCTTATTATCGAAGGTGAGGATGTTGATTTAACCGCTTTGCCGATTCAAACCTGTTGGCCAGGTGATGTCGCACCCTTAATTACCTGGGGTTTAACTATCACCAAAGGACCCAATAAAGAGCGGCAGAATTTAGGTATCTATCGCCAGCAAGTGCTGGGGCGCAATAAAGTGATTATGCGTTGGCTCAGCCACCGCGGCGGCGCTTTGGATTACCGTGATTGGTGTCAGAAATACCCAGGTCGCCCCTACCCTGTGGCGGTGGCACTGGGTGCTGATCCAGCCACTATTTTAGGCGCGGTCACCCCAGTACCAGATACCTTGTCTGAGTATGCTTTTGCTGGATTGTTGCGCGGCTCACGCACCGAGCTGGTGAAGGCCATTGGCAGTGACTTGCAGGTGCCGGCCAGTGCTGAAATGGTTTTAGAAGGGCATATTTATCCCGGTGAAATGGCCGATGAAGGGCCGTATGGTGACCATACTGGCTATTACAATGAAGTTGATAGCTTCCCAGTGTTTACTGTGGAGCGCATTACTCAGCGTAAAGATGCAGTTTATCACAGCACCTACACTGGACGTCCACCGGATGAACCGGCTATTTTAGGTGTGGCACTGAATGAAGTCTTTGTGCCTATTTTGCAAAAGCAATTTCCGGAAATTGTCGATTTTTACCTGCCGCCGGAAGGCTGTTCGTATCGGCTGGCAGTGGTCACTATTAAGAAGCAGTATCCCGGACACGCAAAGCGTGTGATGTTAGGTGTGTGGAGTTTCTTGCGCCAGTTTATGTACACCAAGTTTGTGATTGTGACCGATGATGATGTGAATGCTCGTGACTGGAATGATGTAATTTGGGCTATTACCACCCGTATGGACCCCAGTCGTGACACTGTATTGATTGATAATACGCCAATTGATTACTTAGACTTTGCCTCACCTGTGTCTGGCCTAGGCAGCAAGATGGGACTGGATGCCACCAATAAGTGGCCTGGTGAGACGTCTCGTGAATGGGGCCGTGTTATTGAACAAGATCCGGCAATTATAGAGCGTGTTGATGCGCTGTGGTCTGAGCTTGGCATTGATTGAAACACGCATTTTTTCGCTATGCGGTGTAGATAAAGGAACAGGTTACCGATGAAAGTTAGGTTACAGCCATCAGGGCAAGTGATTGAGTTATTGCCTGGTGAAAAAATTATTGATGCTGCGCAGCGTCTGGGTCTTGATGTGCCACAAAGTTGCCATAATGGTAACTGTCATTTCTGCGCGGCTAATTTAATTAGCGGTAAAGTTAAACAAGAGGATGACATTCTTGAGTCCGGTGAGCTGTTTACCTGCCTTGCGGAGCCATTAAGTGATTGTGAACTGCATTGGGAGGAGGTCTTACCCAATGAGTTGGTGCTCAGTAAAGCTGTTTGTCAGTTGGTGAGTGTGACTCCATTGGGTGCTGATGTGTTTTCTGTGCATTTGCGCTTACCGGCGGACAAGGTAGTGCGCTACCATGCTGGCCAGTATATGCTGCTTGAGCGTGCCGATGGTCAGTCCAGTGCCTTCTCGATTGCTTCAGCGCCACAGCAAGGGCGCGAGCTGGAGTTGCATATTTTAGCCCGCAATAATGTTGCAGTTGATTTGCTCAAACAGTTGCAAAAAGAGCGTGTTGCGCGGGTGCAAATGCCTTTTGGTGATGTGCATTTAGCCGGTGCCGATGAGCGTCCATTGCTGTTGATTGCTGCCGGTACGGGTATGGCGCAAATGCACAGTATTATTGAACATTGTCGTGCTACAGGGTTTAGTCAGCCGATTCATATTTATTGGGGCGCGCGGGTGGCGGATGATTTTTACACCTTGAAAAGTCTCTCAGCCTGGCAAGCAATGCCCAATCTGCACTTTCATCAGATTGTCAGTGAAGATACTGGTTGGACTGGGCGTGCTGGCTTACTTTATGAAGCGGTGTGCAGTGATATCGAACACTTAGCGGATTACCGAGTGATTGTAAGTGGTTCGCCAGCGATGGTATACGGTACTTTTGATGCCTTAGTTGCCGCAGGCATGCAGCCCGAGCAAATGCTGGCTGATGTTTTTGCTTACGCACCACGTCCGGAATAAATCTAGCGTTATATTCTTTTATGTAGAGCAAAGCGCATAATAATTTCTTGTGGTGTTTTTGCTGTGCTGTGCATAAGTCCTGTGTAGGCCGTACTCCGGTGTGGGGGTTTATCCGTCGATGAACCCATCCGGGGTTCAACGCCGGCGCTACGCCATCCCTGGCTACGCTGGTCACCCCCATTCCGAAGTACTGATTAACTCTCTGCATGGTTGGCGCTATTGCAGCCTAAATCATTCATCACCCAGCGTTTAGAGCCGATTGGTTTTCTGTAGATCAGTTGAATCATAAGAGAGACATAGTGCAGACTGGCAAACCACAGCAATGGTCAAGAAGTGCCTCGATAGTGATGCGGCAAGCGCAGCCAAGGATGGCGCAGCGCCCGAATTGAGTCAGGATGACTCATTGAGGGAAGAGCAACACTATCGAGGTACGGCCTACGCATTGATTTAGCTGCTAGCTTTTAAGGTGCTGTGCATAAGTTCTGTGTAGGCCGTACTTCGGTGTGGGGGTTTATCCGTCGATGAACTCATCCGGGGGTTCAACGCCGGCGCTACGCCATCCCTGGCTACGCTTATCACCCCATTCCGAAGTACTGATTAACTATCTGTACGGTTCACGTAATTTTGATGTTGGCTGCTCTTCACTGCTGACGGGCTTGTTGCTCTTTTTCCAACAATTCCCGCTTACGTTCGACACCCCAGCGATAACCTGAAATCCCGCCATCTGCACGTAAAACACGGTGACATGGAATAACTAATGCCAATGGATTTTTGGCACAAGCATTGGCGACTGCCCGTACGGCTTTGGGTTTATGCAAACGCTCAGCAACCTCGCTATAGCTTAGGGTTTGTCCCACTGGGATACTTTGCAAAACGGCCCAAACACTTTTCTGAAAGTCACTGCCTTGGATATCCACTGGGAAATCGAAGGGTGTCAGCGGTTTATTTAAAAAATCAGTAATATTTTTGAGTGCCGCTGCTAACTCTTGATCATTTTGCACCAGCTCTGCTTTAGGTAAACGTTGCTGTAAATCAGCGTAGAGTTCTGCTGGCGTATCGCCCAATAAAACAGTGCAGACACCGCACTCACTACGAGCAATTAAAATGGTTGCAAAAGCCGTTTCAGTAGTTGAAAACTCTATAACCACAGGTGATTTTTTTGGCATATCAACTCCTTGCTCAGGCAGTTTTAAAACCGAATTAATAGCTGCTGTATGAGCCTTAAACAACACCTCAAAGCCAGCTAAAGTACGTTCAATAATGCGTTGATCAGACACTTCCGCGGGGCGTTCTAAGACCCTATGTTGCAATAGCGCAGTTAAGCCGTGGATGTATGACCAACTGGCTAGCGCAGCGCTACGGACATCGGCGCTGTTAGACGGTAGCTGAAGGACCTCAGCAACCATAGTTTCAAGTTTGGAAAAAGCCAACTGGCGCGCTTCACGTAAGGTGTCGGACATATTTTCCTGAGTTAGTTCTGAACCAAACATCAATTGATACAACTCAGGATTATCACGGGCAAAACCAAGGTAAGTTAAACAAAAACCGCGCAGCTTATCGTGCACCGCTAATGTTGCACCTGCTGCATCTAACACCTGAGCCAGTTCTTGATAGCCTTGAGTGGCCAGCTGGCTCAGCAACTGTGCGCGGTTAGTAAAGTGATGGTAAGCAGCAGTGGGCGTCACACCGAGCTGAGTACAGAGTGCTCGCAATGAAAGTCTAGTGGAGCCAACCTCTTCCAGCATGGTGCGCGCTGTGCTCAGTAATTGCGCGGATAAATTACCCACATGATAGCTGTTGCGTGAACTCTGTGGCTTGACAGCCATGCTGTGCCTCCAAAGGTGATGACTTTAATTAGAGCTTAACAAAAAACACTATCTTGACAGTGTTAAGATGCGATTGTAACCTGCAAATAAGAGCAAATACAGCAGCTCTAATATAGAGCGCACGGCCAAAAACCAATTACTAATAACAATAATAACCGTGGAGAGTCAGTATGACAGCACTACATGCGTGGGAAAAAAGCTATCCAGTCAGTTTGCGTAACTATGCGATACCAGCTGAATTGTTGACCTGCAATCTGACACAGTTTAGCGCACAAGGTGCTGAGCAATACCCTGATAGCACTGCTTTCACTATGGTGTTGCCCAATGGCTGACAACAAAGTTTAACCTTTAAGCAGGTGGATGAATTATCCAATGTTTTTTCACGCTTTTTAGTCGCGCAAGGCCTACAACCTGGTGATGTGGTTGCGCTGCAGCTGCCAACCTGCTTGCACTACCCTATTGCGGTGCTGGGCGCGTGGAAAGCCGGTCTGATCGTCACCAATATGAACCCACTGTATACCGCGCGTGAAGCGGCGTTACAAATTGAAGACAGCAATGCAAAACTCTTGAAAGTACAGTTGGGCTATGTGGGTTTGCCCTTGCCTGCTTGTGAGGTGCGTATTGTTGGCGAGGATGGCCATGCCCTGCCCTTTGACCAAGCCGGTGAATTGGCCGTACGTGGCCCACATGTGGTCAGGGAGTATTTAAATCAACCGCAAAAGACCGCAGCCAGTATGCGCGATGGCTGGTTTTTTACCGGTGATATGGCGGTAATGGATGAGCGCGGTTTTTTACAAATTGTTGACCGCAAAAAAGATATTATTTTAGTCTCAGGTTTGAACGTTTACCCCAACGAGGTGGAAGGGGTGATTGCTGAGCATCCGGATGTGCTTGAAGTGGCGGTGATTGGTCGACCGGATGCAAGCAGCGGCGAAGCAGTGTATGCCTAAATGGCTCAGCGTTTAGCGGCTTATTTGCCGAGTAAATAAATGCCTACACTTTGGATACTGCAAACTCTTGGCTGGTTAAGCTAAAATAACCAGCATACTTGAGCTATAAAGCTTATGTTGCTGGTTTTTATCTTGATTGGAGTATAGAGAGCAATGCGCGAGAAACCGACCCCACCGGAAGATTACGAGTGCTGCCAAAGCGATTGTTCGCCTTGTGTGTGGGATGGCTATTATGAAGAAATGCATCTGTGGCGTACTGAGCAAGCGGCGGCATTGAAAGCTCAAGCAGAGCAGCAGACTAAGGATGCAAGTACCCCTGACTAGCATGGTTTTTCAATGCTAAGGAGGCTGTTATGGCAACCGGATGGGCGCACGATGGCGCCGTACAAGAGCAAATAGATAGCACCATTGACGATGCGGTACAGCGTGCACGGCAACAACTGCCGCAAGGCCCAAGTGCTGAGTTCTGTGCCAACTGTGATGAGCCGATTCCTCAAGGCCGTCGCGAAGCAATTCCTGGGGTGCAGTTATGTATTGCTTGTCAAACCCTAGAAGATCAAGCAGCAAGCCACAGTGGTTATAATCGACGTGGCAGTAAAGACAGTCAGCTGCGGTGATCTAACCGCTGGTTGCGCGGCGCTGAACCACCCTACTCTAGGTTTTTGGGGGCGATTGCAACGTCAATAATTTTGTGGGTATCCGCTGTACGATTTTGGATAAATATTTACTTTAAGCTATAGGTTTCCCCTAAGAAGAAGGACTACAATTTTGTAGCTTTTTCATTTGCGCACTGCGCAGCGGAGACTGAAATGACAGCGGTTCTATTGGCTTTATCCTTCTTGGGCTTTTTATCAATTATAATCGAAGACTTTACTAAAATTGATAAAGCCAAAAGCACATTATTTTTCGGCACCCTGGTGTGGGTGCTGTACTTTATTGTGCCGCCTAATGGCTTTGACACGCCGCAATTGATGCACTCTCTGAATGAAAATCTGTTAGAAATCGCCACCCTGTGGTTGTTTTTAATGGCGGCGATGACCTTTGTTGCCTATGTGTCACACAAAGGTGTGATTGATGGCATCGTTAATCGAGTGATGCCCACTCAGATGAGTGAGCGCCGCTTGATGCTGATCACTGGGTTGTTTGCATTCTTTTTTTCATCCATGGCCGATAATATTACCGCCACCTTGGTCTGCATTACCGTATTGGTCAGCTTAAACCTCAGTACTGAAAAACTACTGCGCTATATCGTATTAGTAGTGTTTGCGGTGAACTCCGGTGGCGCGGCGCTGATTACCGGTGATGTGACCACTTTGATGATTTTCTTGGCCGGTAAAGTGAAAATTGTTGATCTGTTTTTACTCAGCCTGCCTGCCTTGGCTGCGGTGTTGTTTCTAGCTTTTATGCTCTCCCGCTCCTTGCAAGGCCAAGTGATATTGGTGAAGCGCGAGATTGAAGTTGCCACAGGTGACCAAATCATTGCCGGTCTATTTTTAGCGACGATTATTGGCACCATTGGCGCTAATATGGCTTTTGCTATTCCGCCAGTTTTATCCTTTCTATTTGGCTTATCTGTGATGTTTATTGCAGTGCATTTTTTAAATAAAGATGAGCCTGTGTTGGAATATATCCGTAAAATTGAGTTTGATACCTTGTTGTTTTTCTTAGGTGTTTTACTGCTGGTGGGTATGCTTAAAGAGCTGCATGTGTTGGAACACTTCCCTACTTTGTATGAAAAGCTACCGGTGGTTGTTGCTAACTATACTGTGGGTTTATTCTCCGCTTTGATTGATAACGTACCCTTGACCGCTGCCTTGCTTAAATCAGGTATTGAAATGACTGAAGGGCAATGGCTGACCTTGATCTACTCAGCCGGTGTGGGCGGTTCTTTGTTGGCAATTGGTTCGGCGGCTGGGGTGGTCGCGATGAGCAAAATACCGGCACTGAGTTTTATTGCCTATTTGCGTTACTCTGCTTACTTGCTACTGGCTTATACCCTGGGTTTCTTGGGTGTATTCCTGATCAGCTACTTGATATAAGTGTGTTTGTACGATTAAAACCAGCCATAAGAGCTGGTTTTTTTTTGCGTGCTAAAAGGCCGTTTGTGAAGATTTGTTAAGCACTCAGTAAATACTGGGATTTTGTCGAGCGAGTTAATAAACTCGAGAGTACAAAAATAGTGAGACAGAGCCTGCTGACTCAATAACAAAAATCGGAGTTTTTATGAGCCAAACTGTGCAAGAGCTGACTTTACCCGCTGCGGATGGTTATCCAATTAATGCCCGCCTGTATGCGGCTACAGGGATAATTAAAGGCCAAATAATTGTTGCTGGCGCAACCGGCGTGGGTCAACAGTTTTATCGGCGTTTTGCCGAGTATGCACGGGGGCAAGGCTTTAATGTACTGACTTTAGATTACCGTGGTGTGGGTCAGTCGGCGCCTAAGCAACTGAAAGGTTTTCAAATGGACTTTGCCGATTGGGGCCAGTTGGATTTGGCGGCAGCAGTGGACTTTATGCACCGTGAAGACAGTCCGCTATTTTTAGTGGGTCATTCTTATGGCGGCCATGCATTGGGCCTGTTACCTAATCATAAAAAAATCAGCCGTTGTTACACTTTAGGCACCGGTGCCGGCTGGCATGGCTGGATGCCGTTAGCTGAGCGCTTAAAAGTGCAGTTTATGTGGAGCGTTATTTTTCCGCCCTTGGTAGCGTGGAAAGGCTATCTGCCTTGGAAAATGCTTGGCATGGGTGAAGATATGCCGCTGGATGTGTATCGGCAGTGGAAACGCTGGTGTGGCATGCCAAATTATTTTTTTGATGACCCCTTAGTGCGTGCAGGGAGAAAAATGCAATACTCCCAAGTCCGTACCCCTATTACCTCTGCGGTGGCGCTGGATGACTTGTGGGCGTTGCCAGTGTCACGTGATGCATTTATGCAGTTTTATGAGAGTGCCCCTGTGACTCATCGTGATATTGACCCGCAAGCGTATAATCTCGCTATGGGTGATATTGGTCATATGGGCTATTTTCGCTCTGCAGCACAGCCGATATGGGCGGAAATATTGCAGTGGTTCAACGGACCTCTTGAGGCGAGTAATGGTGTAGATCAGGCTACTCAGTTGGATAAGCAGTAAACTGCAAAAATATCCAAGTTGGGGTATGCTGCTGCACTTTTTAACACCTAAAATTTCACCAGTAAAAACTCAGCGGACTTAACTGCGCAGATTTTTGCTGGGACATATCAAGCGCAGTGATATTTTAGTGCAGTATTTTCTACTGCAAGCGCCGCTGTTTCTAGTCCAGTATGCACTTTAAAAGTGAGTCAGCAGGGTCTTATCTCAAGATAAAGTGCAGGGTTGGTATCTGCTTGAACATCAAAATGTGATCTGCTGCTTTAAGGCATTTTAAAGTTGTCCATTTGATAAGCACAGCTGTTGAATATACAAGTGCGGAGTTTTTATGAGCGATGGTTTCGTTGTGGTTTTAAACAGTTATTACACTTTAATTGCCGCCACAGTGGTGCTGTTGGTTGGACGGATTTTGGTTAAACGGGTTGGGGTATTAAATAAGTTTAATATCCCCGAACCTGTGGTGGGCGGCTTAATTGCTGCGTTATTAGTGCTGGCTCTGCATCAGTTTAATGGCTTTTCGATTCAAATTGAAAAAAGCCTGCAAGACGGTTTTATGCTGATGTTCTTTGCCTCCATTGGTTTGAGTGCTGACTTCAGCCGACTTAGAGCAGGTGGCTGGCCGTTGGTTTTATTTACCTCGGTGGTTGCGGGTTTTATTGTGGTGCAGAACGTAGTGGGCGTCAGTTTATCCACGCTAATGGGATTAAAACCTTTAACCGGTTTAATCACAGGCTCAGTGACCTTAATCGGTGGTCATGGTACGGCAGGGGGTTGGGGACAAATTTTTGAAACTGATTTTGGCATTCAAGGTGCGGTTGCATTAGGTATGGCGTGTGCCACTTTTGGTTTGGTCTGTGGTGGCTTAATCGGCGGACCAGTGGCTCGCCGTTTGATGAAAAAAGTGCAGGTACCCGATGAGGTTGTAGGGGGCGGTCCGCAGATTGCTTTTGAGCAGCCACATCATCAGCGCTTGATCACTGCGGATACGGCGCTGGAAACCTTGGCGTTATTTGCCGTGTGCTTGGCCAGTGCTTCGTACTTGTCCAGCTTTATGACTGAGCACTTTAGCGATTCAAACTTTGTTATCCCTACCTTTGTTTGGGCTTTGGCTTCCGGCGTGGTGGTGCGCAATGTGCTTTCCCGAGTGTTTAAAGTAAGAATTTTTGATCGTTGTGTGGATGTATTTGGCAATGTGTCTTTATCGTTATTTTTAGCTATGGCGTTGTTGAGTTTGGAATTATGGATGATTAAAGATTTGGCCATACCCTTGGTGATTATTCTCAGCGTGCAAGCTGTATTATTAGTGTTATTTGCAGTTTTTGTCGTATTTCGCGTGATGGGCAAAGACTATGATGCAGCGGTGCTGGCTGGCGGATTTTGTGGCTTTGGCATGGGGGCAACGCCAACTGCAGTAGCAAATATGCAGGCGATTACTGATCGTTACGGTCCGTCCCATAAAGCTTTTTTAATAGTGCCAATGGTCGGTGCATTTTTTATCGATATTCTTAATGCGACGATCTTATCAGCCATTACTGCTTTGCCGTTTTGGAGTTAAAGTATCGCTGGCCAATCAGTCTGTCGGCCCTAAAGGGCCGATCTACTTTTCGGACCTGAGCTGTGGGGTAGGTCGAGTCACATGCTGAATCAGCAGTAGGTCGTGGTTTTAGCCTGACAGAGGCGTGTTAACGGCCTAATAGGGAATGATACAAAGGCGCCGGTTGGGATATTTGTCGGCCTAAAGGCGCGACCTACATCTAGGGCGTGAGCTGCGGGCTTACATGCCATTGGCAAACTCAGGAACACTCATATCCACTGCTTCGCGCACTGAACGCAGAGCTTCAGTGTAGTGACTCAGTACTCCTAATGCATAGTCGATGCGTGGTCTTAGGCGCTCATCATTGTCATCAATGACTGGCCCAGGGTGCAACATGTCATTGACATGGCGAACGATGAGATGCTCAGGGATATAGCACAGACGGTTATTTTTAAAACTGGAACTGCGTAGCTCACTCAGGGGATAGGCACCACCGAGGCCGGAGGAGACACCAACTAACAATGCTGGCTTGTGAGCCAGTTCCGCTGAGCTGGCCAGCACAAAAAAGTTTTTTAATGCCGGGCTGACCATACCGTGCCATTCTGGCGTAATCACAATAAGCCCATCAGCAGCTTGTAAGCGCTGCGCGTAGTCCTGCCATAAAGCATCATTTTGCTCTGGCCAGAGCGGTAAAGGGCTGGTACCCAGATCAATCAGGGAGCAGTGACTGTCATCACTGAGCTGCAAATCAATCAGACGCTGGCGTAGATATTCGCCCACCCGTGCAGACTCACTTTGTGGGCGGCCCGAACCTGATATCACAACGTAATTAAGCATTGCAGCCTCTCTTAGCAAACATAAAATAGACTTTGAGTTTAACGCGAAACAGCAACCCTGTGGCAAGCCATAGCTTTTGCACAGAGATAGCCCAGAGTGATTCAAAGGCATGCTTAGCCAGAAGCTTAAACTTCTTTAAGCAAGCTGCCCGTACTGTTTATTAGGTTTTAAAAAACTCCCCTGGAGTTGTACCAAAGTGCTCGCCAAAGGCAGCAATAAAAGCTGAGGTGGATTCGTAACCGCAGACTAAGGCGACCTCAGTAACCGCCTGTCTTTGCTCCAGTAAGGGCAATGCATTAAGTAAGCGTAAACGCTGGCGCCAGCGCCGAAAGGTCAGTCCAGTTTGTTGGACAAACAACCGACTTAAAGTTTTCTCTGAGACATGCAAGCGCTGCGCCCATTGACTTAAAGTGTCGCTGATATCGGGCTGTTTTTGCAATTGTGCGACAATTTTCTGCAGGCGCTTATCAGCCGGCAAGGGCAGCATCAAACCCATGTCTGGGGCATCGGTCAGTTGATCCAGCAGTACTGCAGCTAAGCGTCCTTCTGCACCTTGTTCATCATACTCAACAGGCAACTGACCAAAACTGTGAATCAGCTCTTTGAGCAAAGGACTGACCTCAACCACGCGGCAATTGTGGGGCGGATCACTGAGCACTTTATTATCAATATAGAGGCTACGGATTTGCGTCTGCGCCGAACACTGCACACGGTGGTTAATCCCCGCTGGAATCCATACTGCCCGTTGTGGTGGGGCAATAAATCGACCTTGTACGGTTTGCACCTCTAGCACACCGCTGCTGGCATAGGAAAACTGCACCCAGGGGTGACTGTGCCGAAAGCCAATCACTTGATTGGGTAAGGCTTCGCTTTGTCCATAGAGTGGACGGGGTAAATATTTTAACTCGCTGAGATACTGTTCTATAGAACCCTGCATGTCCGTTGCTCGATACTCTTTGACTGATTGCCGTTAGCCGGATTGTTACATATCCAGTAAAGTCGCACCATATTACTTTTCTGGTGTTGATGATTATGTTTCGTTTACGGATATTGTTTGATAATTTCACTCTGATTTTAATTGCTGTGGTGTTGGCGGCGACCTTTATTCCAGCCCATGGTGTGGGTGCTACGGTATTTAAGTGGCTGACCAGCTTTGCCATTGCCTTATTATTTTTTCTGCATGGGGCTAAATTGTCCCGTCACGCCATTATTGCTGGGGTGATGCATTGGCGATTACATCTGCTGGTATTTGCCTGCACCTTTATTTTATTTCCAGTGCTGATGCTGTCTTTGCAACCTGTGTTACGGCCTTTGGTGGGTGACGAGTTATGGGTAGGGATGCTGTATTTAGCGGCGTTACCGGGGACAGTGCAGTCGGCCATTGCCTTTACCTCGATTGCTCGTGGCAATATTCCTGCTGCAGTCTGTGCGGCTTCTGCCTCCAGTTTAGTGGGTATCTTAGTCACGCCATTGTTGGTGGAACTGATGCTGGATGCCGATGCTGGGACCACTGGCATGTTGGAAGCAGTGATTCGGATCAGCTTGCAGTTATTGCTGCCTTTTCTGTTGGGTCATTTTATGCGCCGCTGGATTGGCAGCTGGATTGATCGCAATGCCCGCTGGTTGAAAAATGTAGATCAAAGTTCAATTTTACTGGTGGTTTACACCGCTTTTAGTGCGGCGGTGATTGGTGGCTTGTGGACAGCAGTGCCGCCGTCATCATTGATTATTTTAAGCTTAGTGTGCTGTGTAATTTTAGCCATTGTGCTGTTTGCCACCACATGGCTGGCGCGGCGCTTTAAATTTAATAAAGAAGATGAAATTACGATTGTTTTCTGCGGCTCGAAAAAGAGCATGGCCACCGGTATCCCAATGGCTTCGGTACTGTTTGCCGGTGGTGCAGTGGGGCCGGCGATTTTACCGCTGATGATTTTCCATCAAATTCAATTGATGGTGTGTGCGGTGATGGCGCAGCACTATGCACAGCGCTGTGAAGAAGAAGGGGCAGAGTGCGGTTATTAACTGCTGGCTGCTCAACTACCGGGGTCCGATGCTTTGTGTGTCGGGCATAATTGTCCAGCAGTAGAAGCCCCCGTGCAGGTGCGCGGGGCGTTGGTCAAAGCTGCACTGCTTACGGCTTGCCGGTACGAGCTAAGCAATAGACATCAACTCGAGCAGCGCCATGCTGTAGCAATAAAGCACTAATTGTTGAACAGGTGGTGCCGGTGGTGAGTACATCATCCAGCAAAGCAATATGTTTATTGTTGACCCATTCGGGCTGGCGAATTAGAAAAGCATTATGCAGATTCTCACGGCGGGCTTTAGCAGTTAAACCTTGCTGGCTAATGGTTTCTCGGGTGCGCAGAAGCAGCTGTTTTGGGTTATTTAACTGCAGGTCTTTACTCAACCAGTCGCAGATCATTTGCGCTTGATTATAGCCTCGCTGGCGCTGTCGACGTTTGGCTAACGGCACCGCCAAAATAAGGTCGGGACGTTGGCCGCCTTCATCAAAGTGGTAGTTTAAATAGTGCGCCAGTAAGCGACTTAACAGCTTTCCATAGGGCCAGTTTTGCTGGTATTTAAAACGGCTGATTAAAGTGTCTATGGGGAAAGCGTACTCTAGGGGAGTGAGCACTTGGTTAAATAAGGGTGGAGTATGGGTGCAATCCGCACAGAGGGCTTGTTGGTCAGGTAAGGGTAGCGCGCATTGCCGGCAGTGGCGCCCGAGCCAAGGTAAATCAGCTTCACAGGCTTCACACAGGGCGATAGATTGCATACTATAACCATCGCACAGCAAGCACTTTTGCTTGCTATTCAACCAGTGGTAAACCTTTTTTATAAAATCCAGTTGACAGCTCATGCTCTCTCCTTGATCATTATTGCTCTGCATCCTGCATGCTTAAAGTTTAGCAATCTGCCTGTGAACGACCAATAAAAAGGATAATCCATGAATGCCAGCCTGAACCCTGTCACCCGTCATGACTGGACACTTGCCGAAGTCAGCGCACTGTTACAACAGCCATTTAACGATTTGATCTTCCAAGCACAAACCGTGCACCGCCAGCATTTCAATGCCAATCGAGTTCAGGTATCGACTTTGCTGTCGATTAAGACTGGTGCTTGTCCAGAAGACTGCAAGTATTGTCCACAGTCAGGGCATTACAATACAGGCCTAGAGAAAGAAAAACTGATGGAAGTGCAGAAGGTTCTCGAGGAGGCCCGGCGCGCCAAAGAGATTGGTTCAACCCGTTTTTGTATGGGCGCGGCGTGGAAGCATCCGTCGGCCAAAGATCTGCCTTATGTGCTAGAAATGGTGAAAGGAGTGAAAGCTCTGGGGATGGAAACCTGCATGACCTTGGGTAAGTTGGATCAAGCGCAAACTCAAGCTTTAGCCGATGCAGGTTTAGATTATTACAACCACAACCTGGATACCTCGCCAGAATTTTACGGCAATATCATTACCACCCGTACCTATGCAGAGCGCTTAGAAACGCTGAGTTATGTACGTGATGCAGGGATGAAAATTTGTTCCGGCGGCATTTTAGGCATGGGTGAATCCATTGCTGATCGCGCCGGCCTGTTGATCCAGTTGGCTAATTTGCCGGAGCATCCAGAAAGTGTGCCGATCAATATGCTGGTCAAAGTCGAAGGCACGCCCTTGGCCAATGCCGAGGATGTGGATCCGTTTGATTTTATTCGCATGCTGGCGGTAGCGCGGATTATGATGCCGCAGTCCCATGTACGTTTATCCGCAGGCCGCGAGCAGATGAATGAGCAGATGCAATCATTGGCTTTTCTAGCCGGTGCCAACTCAATTTTCTATGGCGAAAAGCTCCTGACCACTGGCAATCCGCAAGCGGATAAAGATATGCAACTGTTTGCCCGTTTAGGTATTGAACCTGAAGCCAGTGAAGAATATGCCGATGAAGTGCATCAGGCGGCGATAGAGCATGCCATTATTGAGCAGCGTGATGCCTCCTTATTTTACGATGCCGTCAGCCATTAAGTTTTAGCTTGAGCGGGCAGGCTTAACCGCGTGCCGCTCAGTTTTTCGTTACTTCTTCGCAATATACCCTTGGATTGCCATGAGCTTTGATCTTGCCGCACGTCTGGCTGCCCGCCAAGCGGATAATCTTTACCGTCACCGCCCGCTACTGCAAAGTCCGCAGGGGCCGTTGGTGCAGGTGGATGGTGCAACCTATTTGGCGTTTTCGTCCAATGATTATTTAGGTTTAGCCAATCACCCTAAGGTGATCGAAGCACTGCAGCAGGGCGCACAGCGCTGGGGGGTGGGCGGTGGTGCCTCGCATTTGGTGATTGGTCATAGTGAGCCACATCATCAGCTGGAGACGGAGCTCGCTGAATTTACAGGCCGTGAACGGGCGCTATTAATGGGCAGCGGCTATATGGCCAACTTGGCAGTGATAACCGCATTGGTAGGCAAGGGCGATACGGTGCTGCATGACCGCTTAAACCATGCTTCATTACTGGATGCTGGCCTATTGTCAGGGGCGCGTTTTAGTCGCTATTTACACAATGATTTAGACAGTCTCAAGCAACGTTTTCAGCGGGTGCAGGGCAATACACTGCTGGTTACCGATGGTGTCTTTAGTATGGACGGTGATCTGGCCCAGTTGCCTGAGTTAGCCGCACAAGCGCAAGCGCATAAGGCGTGGTTAATGGTGGATGATGCCCATGGTTTTGGTGTGCTGGGCAAAACCGGTGCCGGCTTGGTTGAGCATTATGGTTTAAGTGCAGCAGAGGTACCGGTGCTGGTCGGTACTCTAGGTAAATCTTTTGGTACCTCCGGGGCTTTTATTGCCGGCAGTGAAGAGCTGATTGAGACCCTGATTCAATTTGCCCGTCCGTATATTTACACCACCAGCTCACCGCCAGCAGTGGCTTGCGCAACCTTAGCCAGTTTGCAGTTGCTGAAAAGCGAACACTGGCGCCGGGAACACTTACAGCAATTAATTCAGCAGTTTCGCCAAGGGGCGCAGGCACTAGGCCTGAATTTAATGGACAGTCCGACCCCGATTCAGCCCGTGCTGATTGGTGATAGCGGTCAAGCCATGGTGATCTCGGCTAAGTTACGGGAACAAGGTATTTTAGTCGGCGCGATTCGCCCACCCACAGTGCCGGCTGGTAGTGCGCGCTTACGTATAACCCTAACAGCAGCTCACAGTGCCGAGCAGGTGCAGCAGCTGTTAGACGCCTTAGCGGTGTGTGTGCACGAGATCAATCATGGCTAAAGAACTTATTGTATTGCCGGGCTGGGGCATTGCTGTGACCGCACTGGAAAACTTAGTGGCTGAGTTGCAGCAGGCAGTGCCGGAAAGTAAAGTACAGCTGCAGCCCTTGCCGCCGATCACAGGTCTTACGGTGGATGCAGTGCTTGATCAGCTGGATCAGCAGTTGCCGCAAGACTGTTGGCTAATGGGTTGGTCGCTCGGCGGTATGTTAGCCACTGCGCTAGCCGCGCGGCGGCAAAGCGGTTGCTCTGGGGTGATCAGCTACGCCAGTAATGCCTGTTTTGTCGCTCGTTCGGATTGGCCGCACGGGATGTCCCCAGCCACTTTTAGCGCGTTTTATACTCTGTGCAGCAATAATCTGCCGGCAGGTTTAAAACGTTTTGCCTTGCTGTGTAGCCAAGGTGCAGAGCAATCGCGTCACTTATCACGGACGTTGCACACACAGGTGGTGCAGCCAGATGACGCCTTAGCCGGACTGGATTGCTTGGCCGAACTGGATAACCGCAGCGCCATCAGCCGTTTTACTGGGCCACAGTTGCACCTGTTAGCCACGGGGGATGCTTTAGTGCCGTCAGCTGCCGCCACTGACTTGCAAGCATTAAACCCACAAGCACAAGTGGAGTTATTAGGGCAGAGCCATGCCAGTGTGGTGGCGCAGCCGCAGCTGCTGGCACAACGTATCGCTGGTTTTATTTTAGGTGAGCAGCATGCTTGAACAGTCGCCAACGCAATGTCATAAGCAGCACGTGGCTGCAGCTTTTTCACGGGCCGCAAACACCTATGACAGTGTGGCCGAGTTTCAGCGTGCGGTGGGGACGCGTCTATTAAGTTTATTACCCCAGCAACAGACCAAGTCTGTTACTGAGCAACCGCAGCATTGGTTAGATATTGGTTGTGGCACCGGTTATTTTTGCCAGCAGCTCGAACAGTGTTGGCCCAGCGCCCAGGGAATTGGTTTGGATTTAGCAGCAGGCATGCTGGAGGTCTCACGTCAGCGCTGCCCTAAGCTGAGTTATATCTGCGCCGATGCTGAGCACTTACCTTTAGCAGATAACAGTCAAGATCTGATTTTTAGTAGCTTGGCGCTGCAGTGGTGCAGTGACTTTTCTGGGGTGCTCAGTGAGATTAAACGGGTGTTAAAGCCCGGTGGCGTGTTGCTATTTAGCAGTTTGGCCGACGGTTCGCTGTTGGAGCTGCGCAATAGTTGGCAAGCAGTGGATCACGCACCCCATGTCAATCAGTTTCGGCCATTGAGTTTGTATCAAGATTTAGCCGCCAAGAGCGGTTTAACGGTGCTGGATGTGCATTGCCATACCCATACTTATTATTACGCCAAAGTGCGGGAATTGACCCATGAGCTGAAACACTTAGGGGCTGATCATGTGCAAGACGGGCGGGCGCCAGGCTTAGTCAGTCGTCAAGGCTTTCAGCGTTTACTCAATGCCTATGAAGGCTACCGCCAGCCACAAGGCCTACCAGCCACTTGGCGCGTGGTGTATGGCGTCTTAAGTAAAGAGGAGTAAGTATGACGCAGGCCTATTTTGTCACCGGCACTGATACTGATGCTGGAAAAACCAGCGTAGCTGCTGGCTTGTTATATGCGGCTAAACAGCAGCAGCTCAGCACTTTAGCGATGAAGCCGGTGGCCTCAGGCTGCGCAGAAACTGCGCATGGCTTACGCAATAGTGATGCCTTAGCCTTAATGGCGCAGAGCACCGTGCAATTGCCGTACTCTCAAGTCAATCCTTACGCTTTTGTCCCCGCCATTGCTCCGCATATAGCCGCAGAGGAAGCTGGAGTAGAGCTGTGTGTCACTGATTTATATCAGGCAGCGCAAGTGGTTTTACAGCAACACGCGGATTTTACTTTGATTGAAGGTGCCGGGGGCTGGCGCGTGCCCATCTCTGCCACAGAGTTTTTATCTGATTTGGCCATTGCGCTTAAACTGCCCGTGATCTTAGTGGTTGGGGTTAAATTAGGCTGCATTAATCATGCGCTATTAACCGCGCAGGCCATTATTAATGATGGCCTAAAGTTAGCCGGCTGGGTCGCCAATGTAGTGGATCCGCACTGTGCGCGCTTAGCGGAAAACCTTGTCACCCTAAAACAGCAGATGCCAGCACCTTGCTTAGCGGAAGTACCTTACTTGCCGCTAGCCAGTGCTAAAGCTGTTGCGCTGCATATGCAGCAAGTGACTCAGAGCTTAGCGGTTAAATGATTTTAGAATTGAACCTAGCTGAAAGTATAGTTGAATACTTTATAGCGATAATTAGAATAGCTTTCGCTAAAAATCAGTCTTAATTTAAAAATAGTGTATCAGGGAGATATAGGATGTTGAAGAAATCACTATTGACTGCAGTTGTATTGGGATTTTCCACAACAGCAGTACAAGCCAATGAGTTTTTTGGCCACGAATTATCCGGTTATATAAATGCTAGTGTTGGTCAGGCTAAGGCAGAGAAGCCTAAGCCAGTTAAGCATGAGCAAAATGATTGGAAAGAGTGGGGTCAAGGTGCGTCTTCAGACCGTACAGATACCGCTTATAAAATCGTCGTAGGAATAAATATCAACCCTTACTTAGCAGTTGAAGCACAGTATATTGATTTAGGTAAATCAAAATATAAAGGTAGAGATTTTGGCACCGATGATTATGGTTCATGGAGCGATATTGAAAAAGTTAACTTTGAAACCAGTGGTTTAGGTATGAACTTAGTTGGAGTTTATCCAATTGAAGATTTTACTTTATTTGCTAAAGCTGGTTATCACTACCTAAAAACCAAGGGCTCTTACAAATATAATGCAACAGACGTTTATTTGGGTGACATTGACAACTACAGTGAGTCAAGCAGTAAAACGGTAAGAAAGTGGACCCCTTCTTTTGGTGTAGGTGCTTCTTATAACATCACTCCAGAGTTTGCTGTGGTGGCTGAGTATGAACGTTTTCATAAAGTAGCAAATAAAAAAATCAATGTTTATGATGAAAAGAGTAATTTTAAGCATAATATTGACTTTGCCTCAATTGGCTTACGCTACAGCTTTTAAGTTGTAATCCAAGTTTGCCGTTGCAATGACGGCAAACTTATAAAGATTTTATTTTAAGGAAAAGTGTACTCTGTACTTACTGCAATCATGTCTGTAGTAACACTTCCATACTTGCAGTTCTCTATTTGCAATCATTTAATCAGCACACAACTTCGTTAGCGGATAGCTTAACTGCGGCTATTGGAGTTTTCGCTTATATTGTTTTATGAGCATAGTTCCAAATCATGCAGCGAACTTAGCTTGTTAAGCTATTTTGGTTAATTGAGATGACTAGCTAAATCGATATTTAATTCTTATACATTGATGCGAATGTTATTCAGTAAAGTGTACAGCGAGGCTGAATGCTTGCTTGTATAATGCATTATCACTTAAACGCATACAGATTGATCTCTAGACGCTGCGCCTTACACTCAAGAAAACTAAACATTGAGGTGTCTGATGAAAGCTGTTCTATGCAAAGCTTTTGGTCCGCCAGAAACACTGGTGGTGGAAGAAGTGAGCAGTCCAGAGATTAAGAAAAACGAAGTGCTGCTGGATGTGCATACGGCGGGGATTAACTTCCCCGACACATTGATTATTGAAGGCAAGTATCAATTTAAGCCGCCTTTTCCATTCTCGCCTGGCGGTGAGGCAGCAGGGGTTATCAGCGCGGTGGGCGAGAAAGTCAGCCAGCTTAAGGTGGGTGATCGGGTCATGGCGCTGACGGGCTGGGGCAGTTGTGCTGAGCAAGTGGCAGTCCCGGCATACAATGTGCTGCCCATGCCGGAAGCGATGGATTTCCCAACTGCAGCAGCTTTTAGCATGACCTATGGCACAGCGATCCATGCCTTAAAACAGCGCGGCGCTTTACAACAGGGTGAAACTTTACTGGTGTTGGGTGCCTCTGGCGGCGTGGGCTTAGCTGCCATTGAGATCGGTAAAGCCATGGGCGCGCGAGTGATTGCTGCCGCCAGTAGCGCAGAAAAACTGCAGGTGGCACGCCAAGCCGGTGCGGATGAGCTGATCAATTATCAAACAGAAGACGTACGCGAGCGCTTAAAAGTCTTAACCAAAGGCCAGGGCGTGGACGTGATTATTGATCCGGTGGGCGGTGACTTGTTTGAAACGGTATTCCGCTCAATTGCTTGGAATGGGCGTATGTTAGTGATTGGTTTTGCCAGCGGTGATATTCCTTCCTTACCAGCAAACTTACCGTTATTAAAAGGTGCTGCAGTGATTGGGGTGTTTTGGGGTGCATTTGCTCAGCGCCAGCCGCAAGATAATCTGCGTAACTTTCAGCAGCTGTTTGCGTGGTATGTGCAAGGCAAGCTGAAACCTTTGGTCTCGCAAACTTTTTCATTAGAAAATACCGCAGCAGCAATCAGCACTCTAAGCGCACGGAAAGCGGTGGGTAAATTGGTTATTCAAGTCCGCGAATAAACAGCCCTGACGGCTTAAAGATGGATTGCAAAACGTTGTACTGATCAATTTTTTGGCGTTTAGCAGGGCGATACTTAAGCCGTTTTATCTGTCAGCTTATTTTGATTGGAGAGTAATAGGTGAAGCCATCGAGGTTTGGCTGCTGCTTAAGGATAAAGCAGAAGGAACTGTGCTGTTTTTGCGGTTTTCATCGTATAGTAGTTTCAATTAATTACTGATTAATAGGCCAAACAGTATGTTACATCGCATTGTAGTGGTGGGTGGGGGTGCCGGCGGACTTGAGTTGGTGACTCGTTTAGGGCGCAGTTTAGGCAAGCGTAAACAAGCCAGCATCACTTTAGTTGATCCTAATTTGACCCATATTTGGAAGCCATTATTGCATGAAGTGGCCACCGGCTCACTGAATAGCACCGATAATGAATTAAACTATGTTGCCCAAGCCAAATGGAATCATTTTGATTTTCAGATTGGTCGTTTTTCCGCTATGGATCGGCAAGCAAAAACCATTGAGCTGAGCGCTACTATAGATGAGAACGGTGCAGAATTAGTGCCTGCGCGCAGCTTAGGTTATGACACCCTAGTGATTGCGGTAGGCAGCCTAACCAATGACTTTGGTACCGAGGGCGCAGCTGAGCATTGTATTTTTCTCGATACGCCAAAGCATGCCTTGAATTTCCATAAGCGCTTGCTGGGTGCCTACCTCAGTGCTCACGCTAAAGGCGATACAAATCATACTGTAGATATCGCCATTGTCGGCGCTGGTGCCACTGGGGTTGAGTTAGCTGCTGAGTTGCGTCGTGCTGGAGAATTATTGTCAACCTATGGCTTGGGTAATATTCAACCTGAAAATATGCGTATTAGCTTGATCGAGGCAGGGCCACGGGTATTAGCCGCGCTCTCAGAGAAAATTGCTGATGAAGCATATCAGCAGCTGTTGAAGCTGGGCGTGCAGGTTAAACTCTCCGCAGCAGTGGAGAAAGTCACAGCTGAAGGTATGCATCTTAAAGGGGGTGATTTTATTCCTGCCTCTTTGAAGGTGTGGGCAGCTGGAGTACGTGCGCCAAAATTTTTAGCTGAGTTAGATGGTTTAGAAACCAACCGGACCAATCAATTGGTGGTGCATCGCAGTTTACAAACGACGCTGGATGAGAATATTTTTGCCATGGGTGATTGTGCGGCCTGTCCAATCAGTGCTGGCAGTGATAAAAATGTGCCACCGCGGGCGCAATCTGCCCATCAGCAAGCTACCTTTTTAAATAAAGCCTTGGCGCTTAAATTGCAGGGTAAAGCATTACCCAGTTATCAGTACCGTGATTATGGCTCGCTGGTATCATTGTCAGAATACAGCGCGGTAGGTAATGTTATGGGCGGGTTGATTCGTACGGTAAGCTTAGAGGGCTGGATGGCACGAGTGTTCTATGTGTCGCTCTATCGGATGCACCAAGTGGTGCTGTACGGCGTATTTCGTACCGGATTAATTATGCTCAGTGACCGTATTGGTCAGCGCACTCACCCACGGATGAAGCTGCATTAAGTTTTGTTTAAGTGTTGGCATGTTGCGCAGTCAGCTGGGGTATTGCAGCATTTTTAACGCGAAGCGAGCAGGATAACTCAGTACACTATTAGTTGTGAGTTAGAGGAGCAGCTTGTGTTTATCACATCAATAGAAGAGCTTGATGCAGTGCGCTTGCGCTGTAAAGCCATGGTTAAAAAGCGCGCTATGGCGTCCAGTGGTATGGCTTTATTGCCTGTGCCGGGTGTGGATATTGCCGCCGATGTTGGATTGCTATTAGAATTATTACCGTCAATTAACCGGCAGTTCAGCCTTACCCCTGAGCAAATTGATCACCTTGATCCACAGTTGAAAAGCTTTTTATATGGTGCAATTAAAACCACCGGCTCGCAGATTGCAGGTCATTTTGTTACTCGACAAGCGGTGCTAGCTCTGTTGCAAAAAATGGGTGTCCGCTTGACCGCTAAACAAACATTAAAATTTATTCCCTTTGCTGGGCAGGCGGCCGCGGCTGCCTTAAGTGGTGGTGCGATGCTACTGATTGGTCATGCGCATATTGAAGAATGCTACGCCATTGTGAAAAAAGGTTTGGAGTATAAAGCGTTGCCTGCACCCAGTGACTCAGATGAACTGGTTGAGCCAGAGTAGATTGACTCCAACTGTTATTGAGTTTTATTAACGCTAGGCTGAGTTGATCCTGTCTAGTGGCTTATTCTACCTGCAGATAGGCTGGCAGTGGTTTGGCTTTTTCGACATCGTGCAACACATGCTCGGCCAGCTTGAGACCGGTTTCGGAAAAGGTTTTATGGATAAAGTCAGCGCCAGCAGCGCGGATACTGTCGGCATGCTCAGGGTATAAACAGTGGCTGATAATAAAACCGGTAAAACCACTTTCGCGCAATTTCTGCGCTGCTAGGGTTTTCGCCTCTAAATCATTGGCAGCTAAAATCACATACTTTAAATTGGGTGCCCGCAGGCGCTTCCAGAACACTGAGTCTTCGGCGTCGGCAAATAAGCTTCGAATATTATCTAAGCTTTGCTGCTCGATTTTAATCGGGTCAGAATCAATGCCAATAACAGATTGCTCTTGTTCGCGCAGCGCTTGATAGGCCGCCATACCAGTGCGGCCCATACCCACAATTAAAATTTCATCATTGATATACAGCGGCTGCTCATCGGGATGGTAGCCTTCGCGCTCGCAGACAATCAGGTACTGACTGAGCTTATCGTACAGACGGTGGGCAAAACGGTTCAGTGGTGCTGAAATTACAAAAGAAAAAGCGACCGTCAGGGCCAGCGGTATAATCCATTCGGGAATGGCCACACTGGCCACAATCAAACCGAACTCACTGTAGTTGGTCAGGCTTAAACTGGTTAGAAAGGCACTGCGCGCCCTCAGTTTAAACAACACCATTAAGCCAAAAAACAAAGCACCTTTAAGAGGTAAGGCAACGGCCAGTACTAGAGCAAATATAACCGCCTGCTGATCGGGCAAACCACCGATACCGATTTGTAAGAAGAACCCCACCAAGAAAATTTCTTTAATGCTCCAGAGTGCCTTAGACAGTTCGCTGGAACGGGGGTGGTTAGCCAATAAAGCGCCAAAGGCCAAGGCTCCTAGCTCAGAACTGAGGCCCACTTGTTCAAAGCCATAACCGCCCACCACCAATGCCAGCAATAATCCCAGCAAGACCAGCAGCTCTTCGTGACCACTGTAATCCACTAAGCGATAGATCAGTGGGCGCAGTAAAGGAATACCAAACACCACTAAAGCCCACATTGAAGGCGTTTGCCCACTGGCAATGCTCATCACAAATAAAGCGATTAAATCCTGCACCACCAAAATACCAATGGCCACCCTGCCGTGGAAAGCGCGCAACTCACGTTTGCCCTCAAGCACCTTGGCAGCCAGCACTGTACTAGAAAACGATAAGGCAATGGCCAGCATAGTGGCGGTATACCAGCTGGTATCTAAGAAAAATACAAAACCTGGAGCAAATACAGCGGTGCTGATAAAAAAGTGCAGCAAACCGCCGCCCATGACTTCGGGGCGCACTAAGCTTTTTACTTTAAGTTTTAAGCCCACAGTAAACAGCAACAACAACACACCAAGGTGAGCAATATGTTGCAATGCGTAAGTGCTTTCTACGGTGACATCGAGGTAGTCCCCTGATGCAGCAATTAAGAAACCTGCAGCAAGATAACCAATCAGTGGAGGTAGACCAATCAGCCGTACTCCGATGCCGAGACTAAAGGCAAACACAATCCATACGGCTTCAATCACAACAGTTCCTAGGTGGGCGATGGTTTGCTCAGCAGTTTAGCAAACAACTGCAGCTCACTCGGTAAAATTTATTATCCAATTTCGTCTCTGTAACTTGGGTTGGGCACATAAGACAGAGTATGGATGTTTGTCCGAACTGATGATGGTTGTATAAATATTTGTTAAAGACCTATAGTGAAGATAAAGCTTTGTTGCGCTATTGATAGAGTTTAAACGTTATGCCGCAGCACCTGGCAGATCTTAGGGTGCATTAGCAGGAGACATTCATCATGCGTATTTTAATAACCGGCGGTACTGGACTGATTGGTCGCAGCTTATGCCAACGCTGGCTAGCAGAAGGCCATGAACTTTATGTGTGGAGCCGCAGTCCCGAGAAGGTAAAAGGTCTTTGTGGTGAGGCGGTGCATGCAATAGGTGAATTAAGTGAGCTGGATGAGGTTAAGTTGGATGCAATCATTAACTTAGCCGGTGCTCCCATTGCAGATCGACCTTGGACCCAAGCACGGCGCAAGCTGCTGCGTGAGAGTCGCATCGATTTAACCGATACGTTAGTGCATTGGCTGGCTGGTTTAGAGCATAAGCCAGAGGTGTTAATTTCTGGCTCAGCAGTGGGTTGGTACGGTGATGGTGGCGAACAGGTATTAACCGAAAGCAGCCCAGTGCAAACGGTGGATTTTGCCACACAGCTTTGCGCTGATTGGGAAGCTGCCGCCTTAGCAGCTGAGCCGTTAGGTATTCGTGTGGTATTGATTCGCACTGGTTTAGTGTTAACCGGCAAAGGTGGCTTCTTATCACGCTTAATGCCGTTATTCCGCTTAGGACTGGGCGGTAAGCAGGGCAGCGGTCAACAATGGATGCCCTGGGTGCACTTGGATGACGAGGTTGGCTTGATTGATCATGTGCTCCATCAACGCGAGGCGCAAGGTCCTTACAATGCTTGTGCGCCAGAGCCGGCGCGTAATCAGGATTTTGCCAAAGCCTTAGGTAAACAGGTGAATCGTCCAGCCATTCTGCCGGTGCCCGGTTTTGTCTTGAAGTTGATGCTCGGAGAGATGGCTGGCTTATTATTAGGCGGGCAAAATATACGTCCTGAGCGCACTCAAGAGATCGGTTATGAGTTTAAGTATCGAGATCTGGGGTCGGCGTTGGCTGCGCTTTAATGCATTGATGCTGATGATGACGGTATTGAGGGCGTTTTCAATACCCGTGTCGGGCTAAAGCCATGAGCTATTTTGCTGGGTAAATTAGTCAGCAGACTGGCAGATAGCCTATGGAATATGGCGTATAACTCGCCTGTTCTGTAGCTTATGTCTTTAGCTCGACAAATGTGCAGCCTGCGCTGGGCAATCCAAGTCACAGGCTGAGATTCAGCTAGCTCCTAGTGTGATGTACCTTCGGCAAATTCAATTTTATTGCCCACATTATATTTGCCGGATGGCTTATTCATGGGGATATGTTTTACTTCTTCTAAAGTATTGGCATCGTAAACAATTAACGCGCCTTCACTGTCCCAAACACTGAGGATCAGATGGCTGCCATCGTTGGTAAACTCCACATGGGCAGCATTTTTGCCCGGCATAGGGCGCAACGTATGGGCAATCTCTAAGGTTTGTTTATCAATTAAGTGCACGGCTTCTTGGTTGGGGCCAAAGAACACATCCGTCCAAGCGTATTTGGAATTCTCATGGCTGCGCATAAAAAAGCCTGGACCTTCAGTGGGAATTTCTTTAATCAGCTGCCAAGTTTTTAGATCCAGTACTGAAATAAGACCTTGGCTGATATTGGGTGTAGCAAAGACCCATTGGCCATCACGCTGCCAATAAATCCCTGAACCTAAATGCGGCATACCCGGTAGCGGAATATCAGTGATAGATTCACCGGTATCCAGATCAATCACCTGTCCGCCATGGGCTTTACGGGACGTGGCTAGTAAGTAGCGGTAATCTGGAGTAAAGGAAAAATCGTCTAAATAGTCTTGGCCAATAATACGTCGTGGAGCGAAGTCTGGCGTGCCAGCATAGGATAATTCCCACACCTCATGAGAGTCTTTCAGCGCCACGACAAAGCTGTCCCGTGGTGGTGCGGTATAGACGGCGCTGACCCGTGATGGGGTGCCATCTTGACCAACGGTAGCAATGCTTTTGACTAAGGTTAGATCATCGGCATTGAGTAAGACTAAGTTGCCAGGTAAGTAATTGCCGGCCAATACCCAACGGCCATCATTGCTCACCGCAAGGTTACGAGTATTTAGGCCCACTCGGGTTTCGGCAATCATGGTGAAGTTATGCAGGTCGTATTTTGTTACCCAGCCATCCCGCGAGGCGAAATAAACAAAGCGACCATCTGGAGAAAACTTGGGCCCGCCATGCAGAGCAAAGTGCGATTGAAAACGGGTCAGAGGCTCAAATTTATCGCCATCTAAAATGGTGACATGGTGAGTACCGGCTTCCACTACGACAAATAAGTTTAGCGGATCAGCGTTGTGTTGCGGTGTCTTCGGTAAGGTGCTTTGATCGGCTAAGAGGCTGTGGCTGGCGCGCGTATCACTGTCTTGCCACGTTGGTGGGTTATCGATTGGAGTGTATAAGTACGCCACCATGTTTTCGATCTGCTCAGCACTGAGAATATCTTGGAAAGCGGCCATTTGACTGGCAGGGCGTCCCTCGCTAATGGCTTTGCTGGCTTCAGGTTTTTTAATCCGGCCTAAACTTTCTGGCAACAACGCAGGACCGCTACCACCGATCCGTTGTGCCCCATGGCACACCGCGCAGTGCTGCTGATACAGTTGTTCAGTGGCGTTAAAATCCTGCTCAGTGTTGGCTGCAGCGCTAGTAGTAAGGCCTAATAAAGACAGCGCAGCAAGGGATTTTAAACAGTTACTTAAACGCATAGTGCTTCCTTAGCTGCTACAGCCATAGGGTTAATAAGCGCAGGATGGCTCACAGGGTAGTCACTGAACAGGGCAACTACATGACCAATGATGGTTAAAGTGGGTGGGGTCAGTTCAGCGTTATCTGCCATGGCCTGCAACTCTGCTAGGCTACCGCGAACCACTTGTTGCTCGGCATAGGTGCCGCTACCAATCAATGCTGCCGGTGTAGCTGCGGCTAAGCCAGCTTTGATCAATTCACTGGAGATTTCTTCAAGACTGCTTAAGCCCATATAAAACACTAAGGTTTTTTTCGGATCAGCGTAGCTTTTCCACGGCAGATGCAGTTCGCCGTCTTCTTGTAAGTGGCCAGTGATAAACTGACAAGAGTGCGCCACACCACGGTGAGTCAGCGGAATTCCAGCATAGGTGGTGCAACCTGAAGCCGCAGTAATACCTGGCACTATTTGGCAGTTGATCTGACGTTTTAACAGAAAGTTCAGTTCTTCTGAGCCGCGGCCAAAGATAAAAGGGTCACCGCCTTTGAGTCGAGCCACACGTAAGCCTTGCTGCGCGAGGTCAGCCAACAGTTGATTGATTTTATCTTGCGATAAGCTGTGGTTAGCACTGGCTTTACCGACAAAACGACGCTGGCAACGCTCGGGTATCATGGTTAAAAGCTCTGGGCTCACCAAGCGGTCGTAGACCACGACATCAGCTTGCTGCAGCAAACTCCAAGCACGCAAAGTAAGAAGGCTTGGGTCACCTGGACCGGCACCAATTAAAGCCACGTCGCCGGGAGCGAAAGCAGCCTGTAGAGCAGCGGGGAGAGCAGTTGTCTGATCCATGTCAGCTCCAAAGTGACTTCAGGTCACAGTAATAAAATCATCACCAAGGTGTGACAAACCTATAGCGCTAGGCATTTAATTTCTGGTAAAACAGCAATGCCAATTTCTTCATCAGTCAGATAGCAGCCTGGGTCTTCAGCCCATAAATCGCCACCGGCCCAAGCGCGGGTACGGGTATTACCATTACAAACACTTAACCACTGGCATTCACCGCAACGGCCTTTAACCTGACGGGGATGCTGGCGCAGTTGTTGCAGTAAAGGGTCTGCGTTATTGAACCAAATCTCTTTAAAATCCTGTTTGCGCACATTGCCCAAGGTGTGTTGCTGCCAATAGGTATCAGGGTGCACATCACCGAGGTTATCAATATTAGCCACCCCAGCCCCGGAAGCGTTACCGCCCCAAGCGCGCAGCATGGTTTCCATTTGTGCACGGTGTTGCGGTAAGTGGCGTTCGGTCCATTGCAGCAATAAGATGGCATCGGCATCGTTATTGCCACTGACAAAATCCGTTTCAATGCCACGCTGTACATCGTCCCAGGCGCGATCAAAAATTTGCTCCATGGCATCGCGGGTCATCTGCCAGTGCGCATCGATTTTACTGCTGCGCTTGCCACGACCGCTGTAATTCAAGTGTGATAGGTAGTATTTTTGCACATCATATTCACGCATCAGCTCCAGCAGGTCGGGAAGCTGAGCATGGTTGTGCATGGTTAAAGTGGTGCGCAAACCCACCCGAATATCATGCTGACGGCAGAGCTCAACGGCATGCATGGAGGCGGCAAAACCGCCTTTCATTTGTCTGAATTCATCATGAATATCGGGAAGACCATCAATGCTGATGCCCACATAATCAAATTGTGCGGCGACAATTTGTTCAATATTGCTTTCGTTTATCAGGGTGCCGTTGGTCGATAGAGCCACATAAAAACCGTATTGGCGGGCATGTTCGGCTAACTGGAAAATATCCGGACGCATCAAGGGCTCACCGCCACTGAGAACCAATACCTTGACCCCTGCAGCATGCAGCTGATCAATGGTGGCGAGTGCTTCGGCAGTATCCAGTTCACCTTTAAAGTCGATGTCGGCTGAAGTTGAGTAGCAGTGCTTACAGGTCAGATTGCAACGGCGCAACACGTTCCAAATAACCACGGGTGCCCGGGTACTGCCAGGCTTGGCCGCCCGGGGAGCTGGGCTTTGCCCAGCAAGGGCGCGTAAATAAGTGCTGATTCTTAGCATAGTTACTTCTCCTGACGCTGAGCGGCCAGTCGTAAACCGGTTTTCTTTAGAATACGACTACTGATCAGCATCGTATCAGCACGGCAGGCAGCGCCAAGTTGATCACGAATAAGGTTTCGTTCATATTCTATTTGCTCAGCATTCCTGCCATGGACCATGGCAAATAAGTTATAGCGCCAGCCAGGCAACCGCGGACGACGGTAGCAGTGACTGACAAAGTGGAGGTTGCCGACGATCGCACCTAAGCGGTCAATCTGAGCATCGTCTACATCCCAAACGGTCATACCATTAAAGGTATAACCCAGACGGTAATGATTGGGTACTGCAGCAATTCGACGAATGGCGCCGCTGTCTTGCAAGCGCTGTAATAAAGCTAGAGTGTCATCCACACTGAGCTGCATGCGCTCAGCAATCCAAGCCCAAGGATCAGCCACCAGAGGCAGACCGGCTTCAGTGAGGCTAATCAGCTGTTGGGCCAGCTGTTGATCAGAGAGGGAAATGGAGGCCGACATGGTAGGTCTTCTCCTTGGGTAAGTTGAGGACGGACAAACCAGTTAGGGCTTCGATTTCAGCAATGCTGCGTTGAATGCCTTCTGGCGTTGGGCAGGCCAACACAAACCACATATTAAAAGCGTGCTCGCGGCGGTAATTGTGCGCCACCGCGGGCAGCTCATTGAGTTGTTCAGTCACTTGATCAAAGCGCTGTTCGGGAACAGTCATGGCGGCAAGGGTAAAAGCACCGCCCAGCTGTTCAATATCAAACATGGGTCCAAAACGGGTTAAGGTGCCGTCATCCAGTAATTCCTGTAAGCGTTGTCGAATCGCTTCAGCGCTGCATTGCAGCTCTTCTGCCAGCGCGCCCCATGGATCACGGACTAACGGCAAGCCAAGCTGTAAACGGTTGAGAAGTCGACGATCAAATTCATCCATTAAGTTGCTCCGATTTGACTGTAACGTGCGCCGCGTTGCTTAAAGGCACGGGTGCTAAACAGCAAATGATGGGGACGCTGGAGTAAGTTATGTTGTTCTAAGAGTTCTGCCACATGGGCTTCTACTGCTTGTCGATCACGCCCATGGACCATGCAGAATAAATTATAGGGCCAGCCCGGACGCCGTGGCCGGCGATAACATAAATTGACCCCTGGCGCTTCGCCCAGTGCTGCACCCACTTGATGCACCTGCTCATCTTCAATGTCCATCACTAGCATCACATTGGCATTGATGCCCAGCGCACGGTGTTTAACCACAATGCCAAAGCGCCGAAATAGACCTTGCGCATCTAAGTCTTGTACATGCTGTAACACCGCTTGTTCAGTGCTATTAATTTGCTCAGCCAAGACTTGATAAGGACGGGAAGTCAGTGGCAAGCCGTGCTCCAACAAGCGCCGCAATTGTTGCTGTTGCTCAAGGGTTAATCCATCGCTCATGATGGCACCTGCGAATCTTTGCCTAAAGCAAAGCCTAAATTGATTTGGTAGGCAGTCAGCATCGGCAGATCTAAGGGGGTTAGTCCGGTCTGCTGTTGAATATGGGCTAGGGTTTGATCAAGGTGCGCGCGGTTGGGACCGGTCAGGACAAACCAAAGATTCCAATCATGCTCACGCAAATAGTTGTGATTCACTTCATTTAGAGCATTGATTTGCGCAGCGACTTCTTCAATCCGCGCTTCAGGCACGGCCAATGCAACTAAAGTGCTGGCGCCCGCTACGCTGTGGTCAAAGACAGGCCCAACCCGGGATAAGGCTTGGCGCTGATTAAGCTGCTCTAAGCGCTGAAAAATATCCTCTTCGGTGCAGCCCAACTCTTCGGCCATGGCTTGATACGGCTCAGCACAAATGGGTAAATCGTGCTGGAAACGATCCAGCATCCGTAAGCAGAGATCGTCCATGCTACAACTCCTATAGACCGATGCGGTGAGCTCGATCGCTAAAGAAGATACCGCTGGGGCTGTCGGCAGATAAGGTGTGAACTTTTTGCAAAGTTGCGGTATCCCACACCTGTATCTCATCTTTATCGCGCACCGAGATCCAAATCTGTTCACCACGGGGGGTGAATTCCATATGCAGCACACCAGGACCCGGCTCTAGGGTGGCAATAATCTTATGGCTTTCGCTATCAATCACTTGCACATACTGGTTATCGGGCATGGCAAAGTTGACCCAGATTTGCCGTGCATCAGGGCGCGCCATAACAAATACCGGTTGACCAATGACATCCACGCTACCGGTCTGTTGCCAGGTATTGGTGTCCATAATTAAAACTTGATGGCGACCCACTGCTGGGACAAAGGCGTGATCACCGGCCACCGTCCAGCCTTCCAGATGCGGCATTTTATATACGGGGAGTTTTTTGCTGCCGCGGCCATAGCCATCGAGAATGCGTTTGATGCCCTGCTCTGGGTGCCATAAATCCAACAGAGCTAAACCGTCTTCACCAAACAAGCCAGCAATATAGTAACGGCCGTCAGGGGTCAGCATGGAGTCGTACGGCTGGTTGCCAATATTGGTAAAGCGAGTGATTTCTGGGGTGTTGCTTTGGCTAAAGTCGGCAATCCAAATTTCGCCGGTATCAAATAAACTGACTAAAAACTTTTGTCCAGGTGCATCGACCATGCCCACCACCCGTGAGCCACGGCTGCCATCGGCAACAAGGGTTGCAGGAATATCAGCCACCAGTTCTAAGGTGTCAGCAGAGAAAACCTTAACGCCACCAGGCTCGTAGTTACCCACGGCAATTAAACGACCGTCTTGGCTAATGGCGCCGCCAATACTGTTGCCACCCTGGATAATACGTTTATCAATTTTCGCGGTAAGTAGATCAATTTTGGTTAAGCCGCCATCGCGGCCAAACACATAAGCAAAGCGGGCATCACGGGAAAACACCACTGAGGCGTGGGATAAATCACCTAAACCTTCAACCCGTGCGAGGCTGGTGTTACCTGAGTGTTCAACAATTTGTACACTACCCGCTGCACGCTCGATAACTACCCCTAAGTCACCGGTGCCGCGCAGTTGTTGACTTGGTTGTGCAACGCAAGCAGTGAGTAAGCCAGTCAGTAAGACAGTAGCAAAGCGACGTATCATGGGTTAACTCCTTGTAATAAGCGATCAATCATCCATGCTGCGTCTTGCTCATTGAGTAAGGCGCTCCAAGGAGGCATGGCTGTGCCTGGGCGACCAAACATCACTGTGCCAATAAGACTTTCACGGGGTTTATTCGATAAGATTTGCGGGGTCAGTGGCGGGCCAAGGCCGCCGGTCATACGTAAACCGTGGCAGGAACCACAGTCTTGAATGAGCAGGTGCTCAAGTGTCGCTTGACGCTCATTAGATAATGGCGCCGCGAAACTCATGGAAAGAGTTAAGAATGACGCCATGATAATTCCCAAAGCCTGTGTTATCTGTTTGGTGGTCATCATGACGTCTCCTTAGTAGATCACTTGTGAGAAAGAATCCACTCAGCAAGAATGGTTGCTTCTTCTTCAGTAACAGCGTTGGGTGGCATTGGAATTGGACCGTACACACCAGAGCTACCACTTATGATGTTCGCAGCAACAAGCTCAACATCGTCACCACGTTTTTCCGCCACTTCTTTGTAAGAAGGACCTACCATTCTTGTATCAACGGTATGGCATGCAACGCAAGCTTTGGCATTGAACAGTGCTTGTGCTGCTTCTGCATCAACTGCAGAGGCGTTTTGCATGGTTGCAAGAGCCGCAACTGATACCAAAGGGATTAATAACTTTTTCATTGTATTTCCTCAAAGCTAAACAATGGGGTGAGTCATATTGACTCACCCAATATTATACTCAGTAAACGTCGTGCTGAGTGTTGTGCACGTTAAATTTACCCGTCGGAGTGATTAAACGCTTGTCCTTAATCACTTTTTTCAGTTCTAGTGTCTTATCATCCACCACTACAATGGCGGAAACCTCATCTTGTTGGCTCCAAACCGAGAACCAAACTTCATCACCGGCCTTATTGTACTCAGGTTGTAACACGCGTTTTACCCCACCATCAATATCAGCCCAATCACCAATTGGTAAGACTTTGTAGCCCGCTGCGAGATCGCGGATGTCAAAGACGGCAGCTGTTTGGCTGATTTTCTCATCTGGGTTAAAGGTAGTGTCTAAGTACAGGTTGGTGGATTTTGGGTGAGTTTTGATAAACAGTGAACCACCGCCTTGACCTTTTAGGGTTTCAACCACTTTCCAAGCGTTGTCTGGGTACTTCTCGGGATCAGTACCAATTAAAGAGATGGTTTCATCACCTAAGTGACTGGTAGCCCAAACTGGACCATATTCAGGGTGGACAAAGTTGGCGCCACGTCCTGGGTGCGGGGTTTTGCCCACATCAATTAAAGCGGAAAGCTTACGTTCTTTCGAGTCAATCACCGCAATTTTGTTGGAGTTGTTGGCCGCAGTAATAAAGTAGCGGTGGGTGCTATCCCAACCACCATCGTGTAAGTATAGAGCCGCGCCAATACTGGTGGTGCTGAGGTTATCAATATCTTGATAGTTGACCAGTAAAATACGGCCCGTTTCTTTAACGTTAACAATAAACTCAGGGTGTTCGTGGGAGGCAATAATCGCTGCGACACGGGGTTCTGGGTGGTATTCCTGAGTATCAACGGTCATGCCGCGGGTTGAAACCACCTTAAGTGGTTCAAGTGTTTCACCATCCATAATGGTGTACTGCGGCGGCCAGTAAGAGCCGGCAATGGCAAACTTATCTTCGTAGCCTTCAAATTTAGAAGTTTCCACTGAGCGAGCTTCAATACCTACTTTGAGTTCGGCAACAATGGCGGGCTCTTCCATCCATAAGTCGATCATATCGATGCGCGCATCACGACCGATTACAAATAAGTAACGGCCTGAGGCTGACATCCGTGAAATATGCACCGCATAACCAGTTTCAATGGTTTTGATAATTTCTTTTGTATCACCATCAATCAAGGCTATTTTACCGTCATCACGTAAGGTGACGGAGAAAATATTAGCAAGATTGAGATCGTTCATTTGTTTGGTTGGACGGTCTTCTGGCTTCACCATAACCTTCCAAGAGTCCATCATTTCAGGCATACCCCACTCTGGTGGCGTTGGTGGGGTGTGCTGAATATAGTTGGCCATCAAAGTGATTTCATCTTTGGTCAACTCATTAGACGTACCCCAGTTCGGCATACCTGCAGGGGAACCATAGGTAATTAACGCTTCAAGGTAGGCTTGGCCGCGCGTTTGGGTAATATCGGGGGTCAGTGGTTTACCGGTTGCGCCTTTACGTAAAACACCGTGACAACCTGCGCAGCGTTGGAAGTAAATCTCTTTAGCCGTCTCAAACTCAGTGTCAGAGAGATCCGGTGCGCCAGCGGTACGTATGGTTTTAATCTTTGCAGGGTCAACTGTTGAGGCTGCACCTTTGTATGCAGCTTCTGCTTCTACGTCTTCTAGGTCAGTAGCAGCATGGGCTATTGACAGACTCAGTAGTGACATTGACATGGCGGTTACGAGACCTGCCAGAATTGGTTTGCCTTTAATAGACATAAGTTAATCTCCTTTGAACGAATTTTTCTGTTAGAGCTTGTTATAGTTTGTTTGAGATTTAACCATTCTAGTTTCAGGTAGGTAATCTCGTATAATCCGTATGTGTATTCACATCCTAAAGATATGGACGCACACTGTGCTTGACGGCAATCAAGATTCACCTTTTAAACAGTTGAGAATGGTTCTCTAAGACAGTTACCGTAGCCATAACCAAGTTCATCACTAGGATATAAAACGTGAATACAAGTCTGAATCAAGCAGCTTTCGCCAACCCTGAAGAACCGTTTTACCAGACTTTAGGCAATGAGGAATTAGTCTTTCGTCATGCATGGGAGCATGGCATGCCGGTTTTGATTAAAGGACCCACCGGTTGCGGCAAAACCCGCTTTGTCCAGCATATGGCTCATCGTCTAAATTTACCTTTGTATACCGTGGCTTGCCATGATGACTTAAGTGCTGCCGATCTGGTGGGTCGCCACTTAATTGGTGCAGAAGGCACGTGGTGGCAAGATGGCCCGTTAACCCGTGCGGTGCGCGAAGGTGGTATTTGCTACTTAGATGAAGTGGTCGAGGCGCGCCAAGACACTGCAGTGGTGTTGCACCCGCTGGCCGATGATCGCCGTGAGTTATTTTTAGAGCGCACCGGTGAAGCGATTAAAGCTGGGCCTAACTTTATGCTGGTGGTGTCGTATAACCCCGGCTATCAAAACTTACTTAAAGGCATGAAACCCAGTACGCGCCAACGTTTTGTGGCAATGCGCTTTGATTACCCCAGTAGCGCAGAAGAGCAAAAAATCGTTGAAATTGAAGCTGGGGTGGATAGCAAACTGGCGGCACAGATTGTTCGACTGGGGCAAGCGCTGCGTCGTTTAGAGAATCATGATCTGGAAGAAGTTGCGTCTACGCGCTTACTGATCTTTGCCGCACGCATGATTAAAGCTGGGCTGCCGGTGCGTGAAGCGTGTTTAGCCTGCTTGGCTGAGCCGTTGAGTGATGATCCACAAACAGTGGCAGCCTTAATGGATGTGGTTGATGTCCACTTTGAGTAAGGAAAAGCTAACCCAAGCGCTGCCGGGTGACCTGGCTATGTGGATTTTTATCCTCGCTGAACTGGCTGCTTTTACTTTATTTATTCTGGCTTTTACTGTTACACAAATGCTGTATCCGGAGATGTTTGCCGCGGGGCGAGCAGAACTTGATCCATCCACCGGTTTTGCCATGACCGTGGGTTTGCTGACGTCTGGATTTTTAGCCGCGCTGGCAGTGGAGCGCGTGCGGGTTAATCAAGCTCGACAAGCGGCTGTGTTGCTGATCGCAGCAATTGCTTCAGGCATGGTCTATGTGGTGCTTAAATTTAGTGAGTATACCCATTTAGCCAATGCTGGCTTTGACCTTGAATACAATATGTTCTTCACCCTGTATTGGTTGCTGACTCTGTTTCACTTTTTGCATGTGTGGTTAGGCTTACTGGTCTTAGCATTTTTAGCTTGGCGCTGTTTCCGCTTGGGTTTTGATGCCCAGAACCGCAGTGGTATGGAGTCTGGGGTGATGTACTGGCACATGATTGACTTGGCTTGGGTGATTATCTTTCCACTGGTGTACTTACTGGGGTAGGGCAAGAATATGTCAAATACTAAGGTGTTGATTTTCTGCTGGCTGGCCTTGGTGGTAGCAACTGCAGTGACCGTATATTTTGGTGCCAGTGCGATCGCCTTTGTGAGTCAAGTGGCGGCGGTGTTGGCCGTGGCTATTATTAAATCAGGCTTAATTATTGATGGCTTTATGGAGCTGCGCCATACCCAAACCCGCTGGCGAGTTATTATGTATGGCTGGCCGCTGGCCATGAGCTTAATCATTGCCGTAACTTTACTGATCCCCCATTTTCTTGCCGGTCAATAATCGCCGGTCAATAACTACAGGCCCATGGCCTTTGGTAACTGTTCAGCCAATTTAGGTATATCCAATGGGGCGCGGATAAAGCCATATTGACGGCCATCAGGACTGATAATTGCCAGATTGCCACTGTGATCGACGGTGTAGCGAGGCTGGCTGGTATCGCCGGGAATAAAAGGAATGCTTAAGGCATTGCTGAGGGTTTGGATATCACTGAGCTCACCGGTTAAGCCAATAAATTCTGGATCAAAATATTCTAAATAGAGTTTCAGCTGTTCAGCAGTATCACGATTAGGGTCAACGCTCACCATTAAGATTTGGATCTGTTCTTTGGCCTCAGCTGGTAACAGTTTTTTCAGCTGGCGCAACTCGGCTAAAGTGGTCGGGCAAATATCTGGACAAAAAGTATAGCCAAAAAACACTAAGCTCCACTTGCCGGTCAGTGCTTGGCTGTTCACCAGTGTGCCGCTGGTGCTGGTTAAATTTAACGCAGGTAATTGGCGACTGCTGGGCAGGGTAATAATGCCCGCCTCGCGTATCGCAGTGGCTTTATCAGTGCTTGAAGTTAAATAGTTTCCCGCCAGCAAACCAATAATCACAGCAAGCAACATGCCTAGAACAGTTAAAACAAACGTACGACCTTTATTTAAGTACGACATAAAGCTTCCCTAAAATTTCCAATACTCTGCCGATGATCACCAACCATAACTCTATTATAGAGTGAATTTGGCAGTGCCTGCTTGTGTCGAGATGACGCGTCCCTAACCTGTTGCATGGCCAATACTTAAGCGTGTGCTAAACATCACCCAACTGGCGGCGCAACAGCTTGCATCACAGACTCTTCAACACGAGGGTTTAGACCCTGACAAGGGTACAGCGTTTTATTTGCAGCCTGTTACACTGAGCTACTCAAAATAAGGAGTGTGCTATGTCTACTCATCCATTTGCTGCGTTGACTCCAGACTTAGTGTTAGATGCGGTAGAAAGTTTAGGCTTCTTAAGTGATGCGCGGGTGCTGGCGCTTAACAGCTATGAAAATCGTGTCTATCAAGTAGGAATTGAAGATCAAGCGCCGCTGATTGCTAAGTTTTATCGCCCTAAGCGTTGGAGCGATGCGCAAATACTTGAGGAACATTCTTTTTCCTTTGAGTTGGCAGAGTGCGATGTGCCTTTAGTTGCACCGATGCAGCATAACGGGCAAAGCTTGTTTGAACACGGTGGCTTTCGCTTTGCTTTATTTGAACGTCGTGGTGGTCGAGCTCCTGAGCCAGGTAACTTAGATCAACTCTATCGTCTTGGTCAGTTGCTGGGCCGTCTGCATGCCGTGGGTGCCAGCAAAAGCTTTAGTGAACGGCCAGAGCTCAATGTGGCAACCTACGGGCATGCTTCCTTTGAATTGTTACGCAGTGGTGAGCATGTGCCTAAGAGTTTACGCGCTGCTTGGGAGTCAGTGGTCGCTGACTTACTGATTCAAGTGGACAGTTTATTTGCGGAGAACCCTTATACGGCAATTCGCGTGCATGGCGACTGCCATCCGGGCAATTTACTCTGCCGCGATGAGAGCTTTTTTATTGTTGATCTAGATGACTGCCGCACTGGGCCAGCCATTCAGGATTTGTGGATGATGTTGGCGGGCAGTTATCAGGAGCGTTTAGCGCAATTGTCGGAGTTGCTCGACGGTTACCAAGAGTTTTATGATTTTTCGCCCCGTGAACTGCCATTAATCGAAGGATTACGCACCTTACGCCTGCTGCATTACAGTGCTTGGTTAGCGCAACGTTGGGATGATCCCGCTTTTCCGCAAAGTTTTCCTTGGTTTGGTACCGAGCGTTACTGGGGCGAGCAAATTTTAATTTTACGTGAGCAGCGTGCGGCTTTAGATGAGCCTTATTTAAGACTATTTTAATTCTCAGCAAGACAGCGGTCATTTCGCTGATTAGAATCAACTGAACTTTTCGTTAGCTGGCTAACTAATATGAGCTTTACACCCAATCCCCGCCGCGGTTATCTACTTGGTCTTTTGGCTTACAGTATTTGGGGGTTATTTCCGCTGTACTTTAAAACCCTCGATGGCAGTCCTGCCGATGAAGTGATTGTTCACCGAGTGCTGTGGTCGGCGCTATTTAGCGCGGGTCTATTGCTGATTTGGCGCCACCGTGGTTGGTGGCAAGAACTCTATAATCATCCGCAGCGCTTTATGGTGTTAGCTGCCTCAGGCGCGTTGATTGCCACCAATTGGCTGATCTATGTGTGGGCGGTGCACCATGACCGTATGGTTGAAGCCAGTTTGGGCTATTACATCAATCCATTGGTGAATGTCTTATTGGCCATGCTGTTTTTAGGTGAGCGTTTGCGGCGCCTGCAGTGGGTGGCCATTGCTTTAGCAGCCATAGGGGTGGGCCTACAAGTTTGGAGTCTAGGCAAAGTGCCTTGGATTTCTTTAGCGTTGGCCTGTTCCTTTGGTTTTTATGGGCTGATTCGTAAGCAAGCGCCGGTGGCTGCTTTGCCTGGCTTGACCATAGAAACCTGGATGCTGGTGCCAGTGGCTCTAATCTGGTTGTGGCTTAATCCGCAAGCGGACAGTATGCAAAGTGGCTTTTTCGCCAGTGCACAGATGTTCTGGCTGGCTGCAGCAGGACCAGTGACCTTGCTGCCTTTATTGTGCTTTAACGAAGCTGCAAAAAACCTTCCTTATGCCTCATTGGCCTTTTTGCAGTACATCACCCCCACTGTCTTACTTCTGCTAGCGGTACTGGTATTTAAAGAGCCTTTTGCCAGCGAATCATTTATTTTCTTTGGCTTTATTTGGACCGCACTGGCTGTGTATAGCTGGGATGCGGTGCGGGTTCTTAAAGGTGGGCGTAAAGCTTTGCCTGAAAAGTAATCAACAGGCTATATGCCTTATAGATCAAGGCTTTGCCAAGCATGCTAACAAGTTATCCACAGGCTCATCCCAGTTAATTGTGCACAGTTACAGGAGCCATAAATGCGGGTTATGCTGCGGACATTTCTAGCGAAATGTACGAGGTAAGTATTTTTTGGTTAAAAAATAGACAGTTGGCTGTAAGTGCCCTGTCCGCTAGCTTATCGGCATGTCTAAACAGGTTATCCACAGCACCATCCAGTGCCTTTGTGCACAACTTCTGTCTGTTGTATGTTTTTTGATCAGCGCTCTGTAAGCCTTGTGTTATAAGGCTTAGCCTTGAGCCTCCCCAGCTTATCCACAAGCTCATGCACCTGAAGGGTGGATAACAATACGAGTACTGGCTAAAGCGTCTGTGCACAACTTAATCTGGCGAGCTGGGCAAGAGGTTTTACCCAGCAGTTCTGGTAAAAAGACGGCTGTGGGCAGAAAAACTCAACTGAGTTGTTAACTGAATAAAATGGATCGCACTTTTAGGCCGGCAATTCCGGCTGTGTATAAGTCAATTAGGCACTGCTACGCATGTGGTTAAGCTGCAGTTGTGCACAACCGAGCAAATTGATTAAAAATTAAACAGATCTCTGTAAAGCTTGGTGTGTGGGGCTTTTATTCAAGGCTAAACAGCTTATCCACAAGGCCATGCACCTGTTAGGTGGATAAAAACAAAGTTATCCACTGCTGCCACAGTACCAGCGCTGAGGATTGTTTTACTCATTGTTAAGGCAATTTATGTGCTGGCAGAACGCAGTGCGGATCAGTGGCTGTGGATAAAATCACTGCTTGAGCTGTTTTTCTGGAACTGCCATTGCTGTGGATAAAGTCTAGGCTAATTTTCCACTATACTGCTGGTTAAAAAACGAACACCTCGCTGTAAGCTGCGTCTAGTAAGGCGTCTAGCCAAGTCTAAACAGCTTATCCACAGGCCCATCCCATGGCTTTGTGCACAGTTTGAAATATTTGTACAAAATTTGAACAGTGCGCTGTAAGGCCCATACTGCCTGGTTTAGATGGGTGACTCCCCAGCTTATCCACAAGCTCATACAGCGAAGGCGGGGATAACTGTGCGTGGCCAATTTTGCTTACAACACCTACAATTAGCGGCTCACTTGGTTTTTAGAAGCTTTTTATGTCCTTATTATCTTGGCCAATACGCATTGCTCAGTGCATTCAGGCTGCCAATGCTGCTTTGGGTCGAGCGTGTGCTTGGCTGACCTTGTTTTTGGTATTAGGTACTGCTTGCGTGGTGCTGCTGCGATATGCCTTTGGCATTGGTGCCACGGCGCTGCAGGAAGCAGTGATGTATGCCCACGCGCTGACCTTTATGGGGACAGCAGCTTGGGCGTTGCAACGTGGCGCCCATGTACGTGTGGATATCTTTTATCAAAACTTTTCTGCGCGTAAACAAGCCTTAGTCAATAGCAGCGGTCATCTGTTTTTGTTAGTGCCGATGTGTTTATTTTTAGGCTGGAACAGTTGGGGCTATGTGGTTAATTCTTGGGCAATGCAAGAAACCTCCGGCGAGACCGGTGGTTTAGGTTTTATGTATCTGCAAAAGAGCATTATTTTATTATTGGTCGCAAGCTTGCTGCTGCAAGCTGTCGCGGATTTAGTGTTGCTGCTGAAACAGTTGTTCACGCCGGCTGTGGCTAAGGATATGCAGCATGACTGAAGTATTGGCGATTGCGTTATTTATCACCATTTGCCTGACCTTGATTCTGGGTTATCCAGTGGCCTTTGTGCTGGGTGGGGTCTCGTTGTTATTTGCCGTGATTGGCATGTTCAGCGGTGTGTTTGATCCGGTCTTTTTACAAGCCTTACCTAACCGTCTATTCGGCATTATGAATAACCAAACCTTACTGGCGGTACCGCTGTTTGTGTTTATGGGGGTGATGCTGGAAAAATCTCGGGTGGCCGAAGACTTGCTGGAATCCATGTCGCGTTTATTTGGCACTTTACGCGGTGGTTTAGCGATTTCGGTGTGTGTGGTGGGAGCGCTGTTAGCGGCCAGTACAGGGGTAGTGGGTGCCACTGTGGTGACCTTAGGTCTGCTGGCCTTACCGACGATGCTGCGCCGTGGTTATGACCCTGCGGTAGCCACCGGAACTTTAGCGGCCACTGGTACTTTGGGACAAGTGATTCCGCCATCGATTATCTTGGTATTACTGGGTGATGTGTTGGCCAGTGCTTATCAGCAGGCACAAATTCGTATGGGAGTGTTTACCCCGAAAACCGTGTCCGTCGGCGATTTGTTTATTGGCTCGTTAATCCCCGGGCTCTTGCTGGTGGCGATGTATATTGGCTATTTGATTTTTGTGGCCATTGTGCAGCCGAAAAAACTACCGGCTTTACCGCAAGACGCATTGGGTCCCATTGAGTGGGGACGTTTATTTAAAGCGTTAATCCCCCCTTTGCTATTGATGAGTGCAGTACTGGGTTCAATTTTAGCCGGTGTCGCCACGCCCACTGAAGCGGCCGCTGTGGGGGCCATTGGTGCCTTATTATTGGCGTTGTTCAAAGGCCAGCTTAATCTGGCCCGTTTACGGGAAGTGGCCTTTGGTACGGCAGAAATAAGTGCCATGGTATTTTTGATCTTAATTGGTGCGTCGCTATTCTCTTTAGTGTTTCGCGGTTTTGGCGGCGATGTGATGATTGAGAATGTGTTTGCCCAGTTGCCTGGCGGTGTTCTAGGAGCCTTTTTCTTAGTGATGCTGGTAATTTTTTTATTGGGCTTTATTCTCGATTTTATTGAAATCATCTTTGTGGTGGTGCCTATTGTTGGCCCAGTGTTGCTGTCGATGGGCATCGATCCGATTTGGTTGGGGGTGATGATTGCTTTAAATCTACAAACCTCCTTTTTAACCCCGCCCTTTGGCTTTTCCTTGTTCTATTTACGCAGTGTCACGCCGACCTCTGTGTCTACGCGTACCATGTACCGTGGGGTGTTGCCCTTTATTGGCATTCAGCTGACCATGTTGGTGATAGCTTATGTATGGCCGGGCATTATCACCTGGTTACCTGAGCAGTTGTATGGCAACTAAACAGTGCTGGGTATTTTTGCTGCGCTGGAAATGTTGTTGTTAAGGGTTAAAGCTGTTTTTTATCCTTAAGTGGACTATGCAAAGAGGGGTGACCCTTAGGGGTTGAGTTGCTCGGTACAAAAATAAAACGTTAGCTGGCAGGCGATTATTTAAGGGGAATAGCGATGCAACAAGCAATCACCGCAATGGATTTTTCTGGCTTACCGGGCTGGCGTTTATGTTTTGGCCAGGCGCAGTTGGATATTGCTCAGCAGGGTGGGCAGATCCTCAGTTATTTCCCTGATATCAATCAGCCGCCGGTGATTTGGCTCAGTGCTTGTGCTGAGTATCAGCAGGGGCAGAGCGTGCGTGGCGGCGTACCAGTGTGTTGGCCATGGTTTGGTGATATTCAACATAACCCTGTTATGGTGCAAAAAACCACCACAGCAGATGCGCCTTTCCATGGTTTGGCCCGCACACTGGATTGGCAGCTGATTGACAGCAGCGTTGATCAACAAGGTGTGCAGATCAGTT
>CAZEZR010000014.1:0-41393 GCA_964516465.1 uncultured Thiopseudomonas sp.
CTCATATGACAGACGCTACTTCGGGGGCTCGGGTCTATCACGTCTGCTATGGCTATGTTTCGGTAAGTTGGCATCACTTTACCTTCTCTTTTGCAATGGCTAGGCATTACCTACAAAAGAGACGCGTAAGTATGCCCGATAATGAGATTATTGCAACTGCTTAATCATTCCACTCTGCACAACCACCTCGTTTGCCCACTGAGCAAGCGCCATGATTACACTATAAAAACCCAGTATCACTGCTATTATGCGGTGACAAACAGCGATTAAAACAGTCCTGCAGGCTAGATTAAGCAGCAAAAATTTTAGCACCCTAGCTTTCCATGCCCCGCATAGGTCTATAATAAGACCGCACTCATTTGTGGAGCGACCATGTATATTCCGCCATTATTTTCTGCTTTACGTCAAACATTTGCCGAAGGTTATACGCTAAACGCTTTACGCGGGGACATTAGCGCAGGATTAACTGTTGGCATTATTGCTATCCCATTGGCCATGGCACTGGCTATTGCAGTGGGGGTCCCGCCCCAGCACGGTTTGTATACAGTGCTTATTGGCGGCTCTATCATTGCCTTAACCGGTGGCTCTCGGTTTAACGTGTCTGGGCCCACTGCAGCCTTTGTGGTGATATTACTCCCCATTACCCAGCAATTCGGCGTAGGCGGGTTACTGCTCTGCACTGCTATGGCTGGGGTGATTCTAATCAGCATGGGCGTGTTGCGCGCTGGTGCTTTATTACAATTTATACCTTACCCAGTCACCTTAGGCTTTACCGCTGGGATTGGCGTGGTGATTGCCACACTGCAAGTTAAAGATGCTTTTGGTTTAACTAATATAGAGCCTACTGCTAACTACGTTGAGCAAATTGGTGCATTAGCGCAGGCGCTGCCCACTATTCAGCTGGGTGACACGCTAGTTGCAGCAATCACACTTTTGGTGCTGATTATCTGGCCACGTTTCGTGCCAAAAATCCCAGGGCATTTAGTGGCTTTAGCAGTCGGTAGCTTTATTGGCCTTGCTTTAAACCATGCTGATATCCCTGTAGCAACCATCGGCGAACGCTTCAGCTACACAGTTGATGGCATAAGCCACCCTGGCATTCCGCCCTTCTTACCTTCGTTTATGTGGCCCTGGGAAATGTCCGGGCCTGATGGTAAACCGCTCACACTCTCTTTTGAGCTCTTTCGGCAACTGCTCGCCCCAGCCTTTGCCATTGCCATGCTTGGCGCTATTGAGTCTTTACTCTGCGCCGTAGTCGCTGACGGTATGGCAGGTACAGCAAAGCACGATCCTAATGGAGAGTTACTTGGCCAAGGTATAGGTAATATTCTTGCGCCTATGTTCGGCGGAATCACGGCCACAGCTGCAATCGCCCGAAGCGCTGCTAACGTTCGTGCTGGAGCCTTTTCACCGCTTGCGGCAATTATTCATGCTGGCGTAGTTCTATTGGCCATGCTGTTCTTAGCTCCCATGTTCAGTCACTTACCTATGGCGGCACTGGCGGCTCTGCTTTTAATGGTTGCTTGGAATATGAGCGAACCCAAGCACGTCATTCATACCCTGCGCATTTCTCCCCGTAACGACGTTTTGGTGCTACTGACCTGCCTATCGCTGACTGTTTTGTTTGATATGGTGTTGGCGGTTGGTGTTGGGTTGTTGTTGGCTGCTGGCTTATTTATTAAGAGCATGAGCGATTTAACCGATACCGCCAGCGTCTCATCAGACGAACACGATATTCCTGATCTGCCAGACTCAATCGCCGTCTACGCTATTCGCGGCCCCTTGTTTTTCGGTGCAGCAGAAAAAGCCTTAAGCGTGCTTCGTAAGTTTAACCCAGAAGTTCGCATCGTTATCATTGACCTACGTGCAGTACCTATGCTTGATATGACAGCACTTGCAGCGCTAAGTAGCGTGCTAATCGACTATCAAAAAAATGACATTGGGATTATCTTCCTAGGTGCTTCAGCCAAAGTACGCCACAAAATGCGACGCGCTGGGATTGGTTTAGTGCACAGCAAGGTATCTTACGTCAGCAACTTTGTTATGGCACAGTCTCGCGCACAGCGCTGGCTGGATATAGATGCAGGCATCGAGCAAAATGACACCGATGATGATGCTAGCATTGCCAATGCAAAGACGCGTAACGATCAACCTTAATGCTCTGACTTAAGCTTTACTAGCAGTCATTACTGCCCACTTTAACACTAATGGTAAACTTGAATTTATGGATAGATACACTTCTCGCCCTTCTGTACTATGCTTATCAGGTCACGACCCAGTTGGCGGCGCGGGACTGCAAGCGGACATTGAAGCGCTGATCGCACAAAACTGTCATGCCACACCGGTAATCACTGCTTTGACTATTCAGGACACGCTCGACGTCAGCGACTTTAAAGTTCTTGAGCATGACTGGGTTATGGCCCAAGCACAGGCTATCTTGCAAGATATGTCCGTCTCAGCTATTAAGCTGGGTATGCTTGGCTCTTTGGATATGGTCGACACTGTTGTAGAAATTATTCAAAAAATGCCAGACACGCCCTTTGTTTGTGACCCAGTACTGCGCGCTGGCGGTGGTGGTGCACTGGGCAAAGATGAAGTGGGCTATGCATTGCGCAGTAAATTAATGCCCCTAGCCACTATAGTTACGCCGAATTTGCCGGAAGCGCAGATTCTTGCAGAACTGCCCAATGGCACTGCCGATGAATGTGCCGAAGTGCTGCGCAAACACTGTAAACACCTGCTGATTACCGGTGGCCACGGCGATGAAAGTGAAGTGCATAACCGCCTATACTGTGCAGATGGCAGCACCCATACCTTTACCTGCGCGCGCTTGCCCGGTGAATACCACGGCTCTGGCTGCACCCTTGCCAGCGCTCTCGCAGGACGCTTAGCCTTAGGTGAAGAACTGGTTAGCGCGGTTGAATCCGCACTGAGCTATACATGGCGCACCTTGCGTGACGCTGAAGCACCAGGTCGCGGTCAGTATATTCCGCGCCGCTTACCCTTGGACTTTTGCCGCCCATGAGCACAAAAACTGAGTTACTACGCGGTTTATATGCCATTACCGACTCTGCGCTGCTTGCCGATGGACGCTTGCTACCCTATTGTGAGGCTGCCTTACGTGGCGGCGCAACACTCTTACAGTACCGTGATAAATCTAACGATACAGCTCGCCGCCTCCGCGAGGCGCAGGCTCTGCAAAAGCTTTGCCAAGACTACGGTGCGCGCCTGATTATCAATGATGATCTCGGCTTAGCTGCCGAACTCGGTGTTGATCTGCACCTTGGCCAAGAAGACGGCAGTCTTCTGCAGGCTCGCCAACAGCTTGGTGCAGAGGCGATTATTGGTGCCACCTGCCATGCGCAATTGGACTTAGCCAAACAAGCCATCGAGCAGCAGGCAGATTATATTGCTTTTGGTCGTTTCTACAGCTCACAGACCAAGCCCGGTGATGTTCTAGCGACTACCGAACTGCTTCAGCATGCACAACAATTTAACTGCCCAATTGTCGCCATTGGCGGCATCACTTTAGACAATGGCAGTCTGCTGATTGCTCATGGCGCCGCTATGCTGGCCGTTATTCATGGATTATTTGCCGCAGACTCAGCTGCCGCAGTGGAAGAACGAGCGCGTGAATTTAGCGCGCTTTTTACTGATTAATTTTCCTAGAAATTCGCTAACCAATTTTATAATGAGGTATTTAATGTCACGCTCAGCATCTTTATTTGAACAAGCGCAAAAACATATTCCCGGTGGCGTCAACTCGCCAGTTCGCGCCTTCGCTGGCGTTGGCGGCACACCGTTATTCTTTAAGCATGCCGAAGGCGCTTATGTGGTTGATGAAGACGACAAGCGTTATGTGGATTATGTTGGCTCATGGGGCCCAATGATTCTTGGCCACGGTCACCCTGAGGTACTGGATGCAGTACGCGCTCAAATTGATCACGGCTTATCCTATGGTGCACCCACCGCGCTGGAAGTTGAAATGGCTGACTTAGTCTGCAGCCTAGTGCCGTCAATGGATATGGTGCGCATGGTCAGCTCAGGCACTGAAGCAACCATGAGCGCCATTCGTTTAGCCCGCGGTTACACCGGTCGCGATAGCATTATTAAGTTTGAAGGCTGCTACCATGGCCACTCTGATAGCTTATTGGTGAAAGCAGGCTCCGGCGCTCTGACCTTAGGTGTGCCCAGCTCCCCCGGCGTGCCAGCAGCGTTCGCGCAACACACCATCACTCTGCCATTTAACGATATTGATGCAGTTGCTGCCTGCCTAGCGGAACAAGGCGATAAAATCGCCTGTATTATCGTCGAACCAGTCGCTGGCAATATGAACTGCATACCCCCAGTACCAGGCTTTTTGGAAGGCTTGCGTGAGCAGTGTGATAAGTACGGTGTGGTATTGATTTTTGATGAAGTGATGACCGGCTTCCGCGTTGCTTTAGGCGGTGCACAAGCCCACTTCGGCGTTACCCCTGACTTATCCACTTTTGGTAAAGTGATTGGTGGTGGTATGCCAGTGGCTTGCTTTGGCGGTAAAAAAGAAGTGATGTCATATATTGCGCCACTGGGTCCGGTTTACCAAGCGGGCACTTTGTCTGGTAACCCACTGGCCATGGCTGCAGGTATTGCAACCCTAAAACTGATCAGCCGCCTTGGCTTCCACGATGAACTCACTGACTACACGCAGCGTCTGCTGCAAGGTTTACAGGAGCGTGCTGATGCTGCTGGGATTCCTTTTACCACCACTCAAGCCGGCGGTATGTTTGGACTGTACTTCACTGAACGCAAAAATATCACCAGCTTTGAAGATGCCACCAGCTGCAATGTTGAGCACTTCAAACAGTTCTTCCACTTGATGCTGGAAGGCGGTGTCTATTTAGCACCAAGTGCGTTTGAAGCGGGCTTCACCTCTATCGCCCTAGGTGATACTGAGCTGCAGATCACTTTAGCTGCAGCGGAAAAAGCCTTTGCCAAAATGAAAGGCTAATAGCTCGCATCTTGCCTTAAAAACGCCCGTTAATTAGGGCGTTTTTTTCCAACCTACTGCCCTATTCCTCTAAGCAGTCACTTCCAGCATTAGAGCTACTAGGCCACTTCTAAAACCAATTACTGCTGATCAGTTTTATGGCTACCGTGCTGTATTGTTGCTGTTTTTCCGTCGTTGAACCCATCCAGGGTTCAACGACGGCGCTATGCCATCCATGGCTTCGCTCGTCACAGCAACAACCCAGCACTCATTAACCATCAGCGCTGTTTGCACTATCGCAACAGCCATCACTTTACCTCCACGCAACACCCTGTTTTACCAATATTAATTAAACTAAACAGTCAAAGAGAGTTGTGCTGCACGTTTGCCAACAACATCACTGGTTAAGGAGCACCTCGTTGGTGACGCGGCAAGCGCAGCCATGAATGGCGCAGCGCCCGAATAGGATCAGGACGATCCTTTGAGGGAAAAGCGTCACCAGCGAGGTGCGCCCTCCACAATTATTTATGCTTGCTTCGTCCACTTACAAACCACTGGTCGTCTTCAGAAAACATTGGCTTAGAAGCTATTCGCCAAAACGCTTAATCAAATCGGGCAACTGTGAGATTTGACTGATCTGCGCATCCGGCTCATGCTCACCCGTCCAAATTTTTTGTTCAGGATTAAACCAAATCGTGCGCATCCCCACTTGTTGCGCACCCAGCACATCATGCTCGGGGTGGTCACCAATATGAATACTGTGCCCAGGCTCAACTTGCGCTCGGGCTAAGGCCGCCAAAAACACCTGCGGCTCAGGCTTAGCCACCCCCAGCATGTCGGCATTTAACGCAAAAGAAAAATACTTACTCAGCCCTACACGGCGCACATCAGCATTACCATTACTTAAAGCACCCAATATATAATCGCGGCGCAACTGCGCTAAAGTCGGTAACACATCGCTAAACAATTCAACATTTTGTCGTGCGGCCAAAAACACTTGGAACGCTTGCTCAGCTATCTCTTGCGCCTCACGCTCAGCGTAGCCAGACTGCAGCAAAGCGCGCAATAACACTTGATAACGCAACTCACTGACACGTTGCTCCAGCAGCGGCTGCTGTGCAACCAGCTCACCGCGCAGCTGCCCTAAACGCTCAACAGTTAGCTCTTCCAGCATCGGCGCATGTTTGATTAGCCAGGCGCGCAAAGCATTGTTGGCAGCAATAATCACTGGTTTAACCGACCACAAAGTGTCATCAAGATCAAAAGTGATTAAACGAATACTCATTCTTCTGGTTTACGCCTCGCTCGCGGGTGCGCTTGATCATACACTTGCGCCAAGTGCTGGAAATCAAGATGGGTATAAATTTGTGTGGTGCTAATATCCGCATGACCCAGCAATTCTTGCACCGCACGCAAATCATGGGACGACTCAAGAATATGACTGGCAAATGAGTGCCTGAGCATATGCGGGTGCAGATGCTGGCCTAAATCGCGGGCGCCGGCCTGACGCACCCGCTCACGTACCAGCTGCGGACTCATCCGCCGGCCGCGCACTCCAATAAACAAAGCCGCATCTGTCGGGTTGGCTTGCTCACGTACAATTAACCAGCGTTGCACTGCGGCAACTGCTTTACTGCCCACTGGCAACATACGCTGTTTATTGCCTTTACCCAGAACCACAACCAAGCCTTCGGCCAAATCGATATCGGCAATATTTAAACCAACCAATTCAGACAAGCGCAATCCGGAAGAATAAAGCAATTCTAAAATAGCATGATCGCGGCAAGCGGAAAAATCATCGCTGACTGGCGCATCCAATAGCTGTTGCGCACGGTCCACATCCAGCACTTTAGGTAATTTGCGTGGCCCTTTAGGTGGCCGAATGCCTGCTGCCGGATCATGCGTGCACACGCCTTCACGCAACAAATAAGCATAGAGTCCACGCACTGCAGACAGCAGCCTCGCTATACTGCGCGCAGCCAAACCGCTGTGGTGCAAATCAGCCACCAACTTGCGCATATGCGCTACTTGCAAATCACGCCAACTCGCTAACTGCTGCTGTTTAGCGAACTCTACAACCTTGGCCAAATCACTGCGATAAGCACTTAAAGTGTGGGCAGACACCTGCCGTTCGACCTGCAAATACTCAATAAAACTCAGCAGTTGAAGCTGCAAACTGCACCCCACATCCGACATTTATTTCACCACCCGCAAGGATGCCAACAGGGTCGGCAACAAGCGCGCCAAAATATCCGTGAGGTAGGTTAAAAACAGCGTGTCGGCGGAATTATTATAGTGTTGTTGATCTGCACTCCCTATGGCTAAAACACCATGAATCCCTTGGTACTCTAAAACAACCACAGCCGCTGACTTGATCTGCTCAGCCTGCTCTTGGCCAAATAAAAAGGCTAACTCTTTCGGGCGAAAAACACCGCAAAGTGGTTTATCACTGCTTAACAAACCACCAATGTGCCGTTGTGCCGATTGTAAAGTTCTGCTGCGACCCACACTAATCTGCGTATCGCTGAACAATGTTAAACCGACAAAGGGCACCATAAATGAGTGACGTAGACCGTCATCGACAAACCCCACCAGCTCATCTAAAGTCTGCGCATCGAGCATTTCCAGCGCTAGACGTCGCGTTTTTTCAAAGAGACGTCCATTATCCCGCGCCACATCCATCAACTGAGTTAAACGGCGGTGCAAGTCGTTATTACGCTCACGCAGAATGCTCACTTGACGTTCGACCAACGAAATTGAACTACCACGTACATGGGGGATATGTAATTGCGCCAGCAAATCATCTTGATCAACAAAAAAATCTGGATGATTGTTTAAATATGCTGCCACTTGCTCTGCAGTGAGCATCTCTTTTGTCTGCCGCAGTTTACTCATAAACGAATTTGCCCTTCATAAACACGTGTCACAGCGCTGGTAAAATACACACACTGATCATTTTCCAACCATTGCAAATAGCCACTTGCAGCACCATCAGCAAAACTCACATGCACCTGCCCCTCAGCCCAGTTTTTCTCCACGGCAACCGCGGCAACTGCAGCTAAGCTCGGATGAAAGCTATCAAGTAAGCCTAAGCCTAACTGCCAAGTCAAAACTTCCAGTCGAATGCAGTCATGCACCTGCACAGCGCTGAGCGTTGAACCTTGCGGCCAGTCAGCTTGCTGCTCTAACGTATCAGCTAGCTCAGACAGGGGAACCTGGCTCAAGTCTGCCACCTGCAAAACAGCATGCAAACCATCCAGCGATGCTAGAGTGAGCTCAGTACCTAACAACCAAGGTGTATGCTGCAGCCGCTGCCGATAGCTATCAGGCAAAGCAGTAGGCCCATTTAAAAGCTCTGCCTGCCCTAAAGGGATAGATACTGAACCATCGGTATGCACCTGCACATCCACTACGTTGCGGCCGACTTCAATCCGCATCTGCGCTTTAGAAATAAGCCGTTTATCGGCGACCAAACGTGCGACGCAGCATAAATCACTGGCTAAACAATCAACCTGCACTCCAGCACTATCAAATACACGGCAACTAAAATCCATATCGGGGTGTTGCGGCACCTCAATTAATGCCAAGCGCCGGAATCCCACCCCACAGCGGCGATCGCTCCAAGCCCGCATCTGTTGCGGCTTGATATAAGCATGTTGGCTGATTAAATCGAGCACCATTAAATCATTGCCCAAACCATGCATTTTAGTAAACCGCAAGAGCATCTTATGACTCCGGCAGTAGACTTTCGTGAGCGTACAACTCTTCAGCAGTTTCACGTCGACGAACTAAATGCACTTGCTCGCCATCTACCACCACTTCAGCCGCACGGCCGCGACTGTTGTAGTTTGAACTCATTACAAAACCATAGGCGCCAGCGGAGTTGACCACCAACAAGTCTCCTTCAGCTAAGGCAAAGTCACGTTCTTTAGCTAGAAAATCACCGGTCTCACAGACAGGCCCGACAATATCATAGCTGCGTGTCATGCCAACCCGCGGACGTACAGCATCAACACCCATCCAAGCCTGATACAGCGCTGGGCGCAAGAGATCATTCATGCCTGCATCAACAATGGCAAAGTTCTTATGCTCAGTGTGCTTTAGATGCTCTACTTTAGTCAGCAAAACCCCCGCATTAGCAACAATATAGCGGCCTGGCTCAAAGATTAAGGTCAAATCACGCCCAGCAACACGTTCACGCACTGCTGCCATGTATTCACCTGCGCTGGGTGGCTCTTCATCCCGATAGCGCACACCTAAACCACCGCCCAAATCCACGTGCTGGATAATGATTCGATGTTTGGCTAAGCGATCAACCAATAACAACACGCGATCCAATGCATCCAGGAAAGGCTCAAGTGTGGTTAACTGCGAACCAATGTGGCAATCCACACCTTTGATAGCAATATTGCTGAGCACAGCCGCACGCAAATACACCGACTCGGCAGTATTAATATCAATCCCAAACTTATTGTCTTTTAATCCTGTGGAGATATATGGATGGGTGCCGGCATCCACATCTGGGTTAACCCGTAAAGAGATCGGCGCAATCACCCCCAGATAGGCAGCAGCTTCTTGCAGCCGCTCCAATTCATCCACTGACTCAACATTGAAGCAATGCACACCAACCTCAAGCGCACGATGCATTTCATCACGGGTTTTCCCTACCCCAGAAAACACTATTCGCTCTGGCAAACCCCCAGCAGCCAGCACACGCTCCAACTCGCCAGCAGAAACAATGTCAAAACCGGCGCCCATACGCGCCAGAATATTCAGTACCGCAATATTGGAGTTGGCTTTTACCGCATAACAAACCATGTGCTCAACACCTTGTAGAGCATCAGTATAACTGCGGTATTGCGCTTCAATATGCGCTCGCGAATACACATAAGTGGGCGTGCCAAACTGTTTGGCAATGGCTGATAACGCCACATCTTCTGCGTGTAATTCTTCATTTTTATAAGTAAATGCTTGCATGTTGACCTCCATTAAAGCTCATAACGATCTTTACGGTGCTCATGAGCTGCTTTTTCATCATCGGGATCATATAAGGGTCCTTTTTGGCCGCAGGCTACTAAACCCAGTAACATGATTGATAACACAACAAACGGAAGCAGAATACGCTTCATAATAAATCCTTCAAAAATTCCATATATGCATTGAGTATACCACCCCTCATAATCTTGCCTATGCACAGAGTAAGCTGGGACACTAGGATAGCCATGAAAAAGACGTATTATTGTCGATCTCATTCAGCCTATTTAATTGATACACCTTATTTAGCCATTTAAAAATATAAAGGAGCTCGCAATGAGCCTGAGTAATAGCCAGTTTCATGACCTTGTTGATGCCACCCAAAGAAACCTTGAAGACATTATTGATGACAGTGATGTGGACATTGATATTGAAAGCAGCGCCGGCATTTTGACCCTGACTTTTGAAAATCAAAACCAAGTGATCCTTAGCCGTCAAGAACCACTAAAGCAACTGTGGCTGGCCGACCGTAGCGGTGGCTTCCATTTTGACTATGATAATCAGCAAGCCGCTTGGTTCTGCGCCAGCAACCAGCAAACATTAACCCAAATGCTCGGTGAGATACTGCATACCCATACCCAACAAACATTTGACTTAAGCAGCCTCTAGGGCACAACTCAACAACCCATTGATTTGCTTATTTAGATAACTGTGATACGTTGAGTACTTCGCTGTAGCAAACCAACAGCCCTGCAAAACCTCGTCATTTAGGCGGGGTTTTTCTTTTTTATCTCGAACAAATAACCTTAGGAGTGCAATAAAAGCCATGAGCAGCAAACCCGCGATCACTGTCACTCGTTTAGATATGCAACGCCTTGAACAAATGCTCGACAATTTAGACGATTATGACGCAGCAGCCGAAGCCCTTGAAGCAGAACTTGCCCGCGCGAATTTTGTTGGTCATACGGAAATAGCCAATGATATTGTCACCATGAATTCCAAAGCGCATTTCCATGAAGCAAACAGCGCAGTAGACTATCAATTGACTCTGACTTATCCAGAGCAAGGTGGTGTGGAGGGGAATGTTTCGATTCTGGCGCCAATTGGCATGGCATTGCTAGGACTTAAGGTGGGGGAAAGTATTGATTGGCAAACCCCAAAGGGTAAACACCTTAAGCTGACTTTAACCAAGGTTGAATATCAGCCGGAAGCACAAGGCGATTTCACTCTATAAATACACATCTAAGCAAAGACCATAGGTTTACTCAGCAGATTCTTGTGCAAATAAGCAGTGCGGCATTGGATTAGAACGCCTGCACTGCCTTTATAACCTGGTAGCCATCATCCTGCTAAAGGTTTTACTCAGTTTCTAAGACAGTTAACACAGCATGGGCATGGGCTGCGGTTTCTAGACCTAAACTGGTTAAATAACCGCCATCGTCTTGGCTGAGCAAACCTTTAGTGAACAACCGCTGAGCAGCTGCAACACGCTCAACCCCAGCACTGCTGTGCACCTTAATACCCTCTTGGGTGCTATCTAAGTTATATAAACATAAAACTTCCAGTTCCGCGACAATCTCTGGGGTCCAAGACATAATGTACTCCACCTATAAGTTAGGTATTAAAGGACTTGCATAGCTATTTTGCTGTTTACTTTAAAGCTCTTCGGGTAATTGCGGTAAAGCGCGTAACGCACCTTCATAAGCAGCCATATCAAACGGACGGTCCGCCGCCAGCATAACGTTGATTTGCCAAGCTAAAACCTGCGCCATCATCTGCACAATTTCTCCCCGCGTATGTCCGACCAAAGTCAACTTATTCAGCACCGCCTGTGCCGCTGGCGGCTGCTGCGCTGACAACTGGTTTTCAATGGCTTGCAGCAACTCTTGCTCAACCTGCTGCTCATCGCTCTCATCCTCTTTCGGCTGCCGGGCAGCAGGCTCAGGCGTTGTTATTGCAGCACTCTCTCCAATCGGCACATCACCTTCATCCAACTGACACAACATGCAGTCGTCCGCATCGCCTTCGTTGGTTTCAACATAACGTATTCTGCGGCTGGCTGAAGAACGGTCGGCCGACACTTGATAACGTAAATCTTTCGGTCTCTCAGTCACACTAACCTCCACTAGGGTTCACCAGCTAAGCCGCAAAAACACTGCTTTTAGCGAATTTGTAATAATTCACGACCACGCTGCACAGCAGCACGCACTTGTGCAGGAGCGGTACCACCGATGTGATTGCGTGCATTCACTGAGCCTTCCAAGGTCAGCACGGCAAACACATCATCAGTAATTTCGCTGCTGAACTGCTGCAATTCAGCCAAAGTCATTTCGGCTAAATCTTTACCTTCCTGCACACCATAACCCACCGCATGACCGACTATTTCATGGCAATCACGGAACGGCAAACCTTTGCCAACCAGATAGTCGGCTAAGTCAGTTGCGGTAGAAAAGCCACGCAAGGCTGCTTCACGCATCATCTCTTGCTTAGGCTCAATAGCGGGGACCATATCGGCAAAAGCACGTAAGCTATCGCGCAACGTATCCGCAGCATCAAATAAGGGTTCTTTGTCTTCTTGGTTATCTTTGTTGTAAGCCAGCGGCTGACCTTTCATCAAAGTTAACAAACCCATTAAGGCACCAAATACGCGACCGCTTTTACCGCGCACTAACTCGGGCACATCAGGGTTTTTCTTTTGCGGCATAATTGAACTGCCGGTGCAAAAGCGATCAGGCAGATCAACAAATTGAAACTGTGCTGAGGTCCATAACACCAACTCTTCCGAAAAGCGCGACAGGTGCATCATCGCAATGCTGGCCGCTGCGCAGAATTCAATGGCAAAGTCACGGTCAGATACGCCATCCAGCGAGTTACCAGAAATCGCTTCAAAACCCAGCAGTTCACAGGTCATTGCGCGATCAATTGGGTAGGTGGTTCCTGCTAATGCAGCGCTGCCCAAGGGCATACGGTTGGTGCGTTGACGGCAATCCACCAAGCGCTCATAGTCACGGGAGAGCATTTCAAACCAAGCCAACATATGGTGACCAAAGGTCACTGGCTGTGCTGTTTGCAGATGAGTGAAGCCCGGCATTATAGTGTCCGCATGGGCTTCAGCTAAGCTTAACAAACCATCTTGTAAGCGGGTCAGTTCAGCTAAAATCAGATCAATCTCATCACGCAACCACAAGCGAATATCAGTGGCAACTTGATCATTACGGCTGCGGCCCGTGTGCAGTTTTTTACCGACGATGCCCACTTGCTCGGTTAAACGGGCCTCGATGTTCATATGCACATCTTCCAGCTCTGTGCTCCAGACAAACTCGCCGCTTTCAATCTCTTTTTCAATGGCCTGCAAGCCAGCAATTACAGTGTCGCGCTCATCGGTGCTGAGTACACCGACCTTCGCCAGCATAGTTGCGTGGGCAATCGAGCCCATAATATCGTGACGATACAAACGCTGGTCAAAATCCACTGACGCGGTAAAACGCGCAACAAATGCATCAACTGGCTCGTTAAAACGGCCGCCCCACGACTGATTGGTTTTTTTCTTGCTCATTAAATCTGCCCAGTTCAACAGTAAAAGATGCGCATATACTAGCAGGATGGCACAGGATTATGCCGCTCTAGAGTTAATTATCTACACCATGTTGCTTAAGCCAAGCCAACAGCTGCGCTAAAGGCAAAGCACCACTTTTTCTGTCGATCTCTTTACCATTGCGAAATAAAATCAAACTTGGAATGGAGCGCACCCCTAACTCCCCAGAGAGTGCTGGATGCGCTTCGCTATCCAGCTTGCCAAAACGGCATTGGGTGCTGAGCTGCGCTGCCGCCTCACTAAAAACCGGCGCAAACTGACGGCAAGGCCCGCACCAGCTGGCCCAGACATCAACCAGCAGCGGTACATCACCTTTGCTCTGTTGACTAAAGCTGGTCTGATCTAAATCAAATGCTGTATCAGTAAAAATCTGTTTTTTACAGGAACCGCATTGCGCTTGCTCGGTACGTTTTTCCTTGGGAATACGGTTTAAAGTGGCGCACTGCGCGCAAGGAACAATAATGGATTCGGTCATTTTCACGTCCTATTTAATTCAACTTGGCAATATTTTACCTAATTATTAACTGTATAGCCCAGTCATTCTCGACAATCATTTGTCGGCACGAGTTTCTTCGACTACAACTTTAAATAACTCACTATAAATCAAACAATCAGCAAAGAGGCTGTCGATTGATGAAAATTCAGCGCGGTTTTACCCTGCTTGAGCTGCTCATTGTGCTGGCTTTAATTGCCATTTTAGCCCGCGTAGCAGTACCGGCATTAGAGGAGCTCCTCGAACGCAACCAACGACAAGTTGCATTCAATCAACTTGCCCGCGCCCTGCACAATGCACGCGCATATGCGGTCACCCACCGGGTAACCGTAGAGCTGTGCGGCAGCCGTGATGGTCTTTCCTGCCACAATGATTGGTCACAGGGCTGGTTGCTGCGTGAAGTAAACAACGCAATACCTATTACTTTCACGCGACTTAACTCCGATCGACAGCGTTTACAGTGGCGTGGTTTTAGGCAGGGAATTCAATTTAATAGCAGTGGCGTCGGCCCGAGCAGTAACGGCCGTTTTTATAGTTGTTATAAAGAACAGATCAGCTGGCAATTGATTCTCAACCGCCAAGGTCGTTTGCGCGCTGGTACTCAGCAGGAAAATAGCCAAGAAAATGCAAACTGCAGCTGATCAGCAAACAACTCCAACTTTAGTCGTTTATCCATAACGACTCTTGCACAGCTCCGTAACTACAGGTAAGACTGCAAGCACACCACTCTAGATACATGTGACCGTTATATTATATGTCTGAGCGCCACCTGCTCTAGACCCCTCGCTAGAGGCGCCTAATTAAAATGAAGGTTTTAATCGTAGAGAATGAGCCCTTAGCTCGTGAACACTTAAACCGTTTAATTTCACCGATGGCTGACTACCAAGCACTGCAACCGCAAGCTGATAATGGCCACAGCGCATTACAACTGATTGCAACATTAAAGCCCGACATTGTGCTACTCAAGTTCAATCTAGCTCACTTCGATGGTTTGCAAGTTGCCGCGCAGCTGTGCACGCAAACTGATGCACCAGCCATTGTTTTTTGCCTGGGGCCAACTGACTATAACTTGCAGTTGTTAGCGATGGGCGCGCTGAATTATTTGCTCAAGCCAGTTACCGCGCAACCGTTGCAAGCAGCGCTAGCCACTGCGCAACCTCTCAGCCTTGCACAACTGGTCGCCTTCAGTCGCATCCCTACTGCTCTCAATCTGCCACGTACACACCTCAATGCCCGCAGCCATAGAGGTCTGGAGCTGATTCCTTTAGGGCAGGTAGTGTATTGTGTCGCAGACAGTAAATATGTCACGGTGCGCCATAACCATGGCGAAACCTTGCTGGATGAGTCACTTAAATCTCTGCAAGAAGAATTTGGCGAGTATTTTGTGCGCATCCATCGCAATGCCCTGGTTAGACGTGAGTACATTCAACACTTACAACGCACCGCCAATGGGCACTACTTATTACATCTGCATAATGCACCAGAACCATTGAGTGTCAGCCGTCGGAATGTGGCAGCTTTACGCAGCTTAATTAACAATCTCTAGCTTTCTAACAAAAACTTGATATGCCGCATGAGGCAAGCCTAGGCTGCGCCTGCTATCATCCCTACAATACACATTGATAACTTTGGATTATAACTATGTCTTGGAGTGAAGAACCTATAACAGAACTGCGTATTGCCACCCGCAAGAGTGCTTTGGCTCTATGGCAAGCAGAGTTTGTAAAAGCCGAGCTTGAGGCAGCCCACCCACAACTTACAGTGACTTTAGTGCCTATGGTCAGTCGCGGTGATCAACTGCTCGACTCACCACTGGCTAAAATCGGCGGTAAAGGTTTATTCGTCAAAGAGTTGCAGTCTGCCTTAATGTCTAAAGAAGCAGACATTGCTGTGCACTCAATGAAAGATGTACCAATGGCGTTCCCTGAAGGTTTGGGCTTGTATTGCGTGTGTGAGCGTGAAGACCCACGTGATGCCTTTGTTTCCAACCACTACGCCAGCTTAGCTGACCTGCCTGAAGGCAGCATCGTCGGTACTTCCAGCCTGAGACGCCAAGCGCAAATTTTAGCGCAGCGCCCGGATTTAGTGGTTAATTTTTTACGCGGTAACGTCAATACCCGTCTCGCCAAATTAGACGCGGGTGAATACGATGCCATTATTCTCGCTGCTGCTGGCTTATTGCGCTTAGGCTTTGCTGAGCGTATTCGCAGCAGCCTCGATGTCAGCAGTAACTTACCCTCCGGCGGACAAGGTGCGGTCGGCATTGAGTGCCGCAGTGACGACACCGCGATTCATGCCTTGCTGAAGCCATTGCATCACGCCGACACTGCTGCGCGAGTCACTGCTGAGCGCGCACTGAATAGACACCTCAATGGTGGCTGTCAGGTACCCATTGCTTGCTATGCGATATTAGAGGGTGATCAACTATGGTTACGTGGTTTTGTAGGCCAGCCGGATGCCTCAGTGTTGCTCTATGCGGAACAACGGGCGCACAAAGATGATGCCGATGCCTTAGGTATTGCCGTTGCTGAAGACCTACTTGCCCAGGGCGCAGGGGAAATTCTCGCTGCATTGTACGAAGAAGAGACGCAAATCACGTGAAAACATGGCGTTTACTGATCACTCGACCCACTGCAGAAAGCGCAGTTTTAGCTGCGCTATTGGCCGAGCACGGCATTTACAGCAGCAGTTTGCCGCTATTAGAGATTGAAGCGCTCACGGAAACAGCTGCTGAGCGCACACAAATGCTCAATCTGGACCAGTATTGCGCAGTTATTGTGGTCAGCAAGCCCGCCGCAACCTTGGGTTTACAACGGCTTGATCAGTATTGGCCGCAACCGCCCGCCAAACAACACTGGTTTACAGTGGGTGCCGGCAGCGGCCAGATCCTCGCTGACTATGGCTTAGCTGTAAGTTGGCCAAAGGATGGTGATGACAGTGAAGCGCTGCTTGCTCTGCCAAAATTTATAGCAACACTGGATACCACTAACCCCCGCGTCCTAGTGATGCGCGCCGACGTCGGCCGCAACTTTCTATCTGAGCAATTAAAGCAGCGCGGGGTCCAAGTTGATTTTTTACCACTTTATCGTAGACGCCTACCCGTTTATCCTACAGGCACATTGATTGCTCGTGCCCAGCAAGAACAACTTAACGGTTTGGTCGTTAGCAGTGAGCAAGGATTACGTCATTTAATTGAGTTGGCTGGAGAACAATGGCCAACCTTAGCTTCTTTAACCTTATTTGTACCCAGCCCTCGAGTTGCTAACATCGCTCGAGATTTAGGAGCGCAACAGGTTATCGATTGTCGCGGTGCCAATAATCAGGCCTTATTAAACACCTTGGCCGCACACGCAGCACCATCAGCATAAGGATTTAGTTATGACCCAGTCATCAGATAAGCCAAAACAGCCAACGGATAACACAGCAGCTGATGCTACGAAACAAGACCCTGCGAAAAAGTCTGAACAGCCAGCCAATAACGGGTCAGAACAAAAACAGACTGCAGCCAAACAACCGAGCAGTGCCAAGCCGCAAGCTGGGAAGGCAAGCAATAATTCAGGATCTGGCAAAGGTTTGGCCATAGCGGCACTCATCATTGCTATAGGCGGTCTAGGCGCTGGTGCTTGGAGCGTCATGCAAATTCAGGGCGCCAGCGATAGCTCTGCACTGCAACAGCAGGAGCAGCAGCAACAACTGTCGACTATGCAGGCACAAACCTCCGACTTAGCCAAACGTGAACAACAGCTCAGCAGCGCACTGGCGCGGCTGCCGTCGGCGGCGCAGTTACAGCAAAATCATGAGTTGCTGGCTGCTGTGCAAGCCGAACAGCAACAACTGGCCCAGCGCTTAGAAAGCGTACTCGGTGCCAGCCGTCAAGATTGGCGCTTGGCTGAAGCTGAGCACCTATTGCGCATGGCAAGCCTACGCTTACGCGCCTTACACGACACCAATAGTGCACGTTTTTTACTGCAAGCAGCAGACCATATTCTAAAAGAACAAAATGACCCTGCCGCCTTCGCCGCACGCGAGCAGTTGGCACGCAGTATTGCCGCACTAAAATCAAACAATACAATCGACCGCACCGGTTTATTTGTGCAGTTGGGCGCACTGCATCAACTGGCAAGCCAACTGACCGATTTAAGCCCAGAGTTTGTCCAAGATAAGGGCCATGCTGCCGGGGACGAGCCAAGTCGTTGGGCGCAATGGTGGGAGCATATTTCACGCTATCTACGGATTGATTTTAATGCCAGCGAACAGGTGCAACCACTCTTGGCGGGGCAAAGCCTGACTCAAGTACGCCTCGCTTTAGGTTTAGCCCTAGAGCAAGCTCAATGGGCTGCCCTCAATGGCGCCACTGAGGTGTACCAACAGGCGCTGCAACAAGCCTTGGATATTTTAGCTGCTCATTTTAGTGCTAAAGATCCCAATGTCAGCGGTCTAAGGGAGCAGATTGGGGAATTGCGCGAGCAAAAAGTCAGTCAAGAACTGCCCGACTTAAATGCTGCTCTGATTAGTTTAGAAGCCTATATTGATACTCGCTCGAGTCTCCAAGAGCCTAGCGCAGAGGAGTCTAAATAATTATGAAACGCACTTACCTTATCTTGCTGGTAGTGGTCGCGATTGCCGCGACACTAGGCATGTTTATTGCAGAACATACAGGCTATGTGCTGATTTCGTGGAAGTCTTTTCGCTTTGAATCCAGCCTCTGGGTGTTTCTCGCTGTCCTGGCTGTTGTTCTAGCTATTTTGTACGTGATACGCATCCTGTTTAAAATGCTCTTAGCCTCAAGCGGACTGATCAACCCTTGGTCAAGCCGCAACCAACGCCGGCGTTTACAGGTTGCTGCAGAACAAGGTTCTTTAGAACTTGCTCAGGGCAACTGGAAAAGTGCCTTGCGCCATTTACGCCGCGCTGCGCAAATTGACCACAAGCCATTAGTCTATTTACTCGGTGCAGCTAAGGCTGCGGAAAAGCTGGGACAGAGCGAGGAAGCCGATGAACTGCTGGAGCAGGCTTTAATTAAGCAGCCTTCTGCAGAAGTGGCTATCGCCCTTGCCCATGCTGACTTGCAACTTGAGCGCGCTGACGATAGAGGTGCACAAGACACCTTAGAAGCCATGCATGAGCTGCACCCGAATAATCAAGAGGTGCTCATACGCTTACAAGCGCTGCTGCGCCAGCGACAAGACTGGTCAGCACTGATTGGCTTATTACCCGCTTTACGCAAATGTAAGCGCATCAGCAGTGCACAGCTACAAAGCATTGAGTATCAAGCCTGGTCCGGTCGCCTAGCAACAGCGACACAGCTTGCAGTCAACGCGAGCCCTGCAACAGCGCTCAAGTCCTTAGATAGCGCATGGCAAAGCCTCTCTAATAAGCTCCAGCACGACCCGCAACTGGTTGCTGCTTATGCCACAGAGCTGCTGCGTTTAAATGCTCATGAGTCAGCCGAGTCTGTGCTGCGTCATACTCTACAAAGTCAGCTCAATGACGAGCTTATTGAGTTGTATGGCCATGCTCAAGCCAAAGATAGCGCACGCCAATTGCAGCTCGCCGAAACTTGGCTGAAAAAGTCACCAGATAACCCTGTGTTACTTCGCGCACTAGGGCGCTTAAGCTTACGCAACAAGCTCTGGGGTAAAGCTCGAGACTACTTCGAGGCCAGCCTCAAACAGCATCGTGATGCGCACACCTGCGCCGAGCTAGCACGCTTACTGAGCCACTTAGGTGATACTCAGCGCAGCAACCAGCTGTTTGCTGAAAGCTTCCAATTGCTGGAGTTGTCACTGCCCGAACTGCCCCAACCTGAGGATCGAGAACAGCCGACCCCATAGCTTAGCTATGCAGCTACAGTGTGTCAGGGCTTATACTGACACACTGTTTATTTACCTCCTGTCCATCTCACGCTTAGCCCATCGCATGCCTTGGACGCTACGCCGAGGAGTTTCAATGCAACCACCCAGCTCTCGCCAACTTTTTCTCTTAGGTTTTTTAGGCTGTACCGGCCTGATGGCCATGGCCTTATATTTAGAGCATATCGTGGGTTTAGTGCCATGCCCGCTGTGCCATGTACAACGCTTTGCAGTGGTTTTGTTTGCTATGATTTGTCTGCTAGCCAGTGTGCATAACCCGCTTAGTTTAGGCCGGCGTATTTACGCTGGCTTGGCTCTACTGACTGCTGCATTTGGCATTGCTACTGCTGGCCGACAAATTTGGTTGCAAGGTTTACCTGAAGATCAACTGCCCGCCTGCCTACCACCGCTAGAATTTATGCTGGAAGCCTTTCCACTGCAAGACATTATCAGCAAGATGCTGCACGGTACTGCCGACTGTGCTGAAGTAAATTGGACACTACTAGGGCTCAATATTGCCCAGCTGAGTATGATCAGTTTTGTACTAATGCTGCTGATGAGTCTCTATATTCTGGCACGCAAAGACTTATCCAGCCACAGCAGTCGCTAACCCAACATTAGACCATCTGCAGGACCCTGCCACAGAGCAAAGTCCTGCAGGCAGATTGAGCGCTACCCTTTTAAAGGCACTAAGCGCGGTGCAATCATATTCTCTGGGCGTAGAATATCGGCCAACAGATCATCATCCAGCAACTGCTCCTCACGCACCAGCTCAAGCACACTGCGATCACTCTCCAAGGCCTGCTTGGCAATACGCGTAGCGTTGTCATAACCAATGTAGGGGTTCAGCGCGGTAATCAAGCCTATGGAGTTTTCCATCAGTGCGCGGCAGTGCTTTTCATTGGCAGTGATACCCTCGATGCAATGCTCACGCAGCATGTCCATCGCACGACGTAACAAACGAATTGAGTCAAACATTTTCCACGCAATCAGCGGCTCCATTACATTTAGCTGCAACTGCCCTGCTTCCGCAGCCAAGGTGAGCGACAAGTCATTCCCAATCACTTCATACGCCACTTGACTCACAGCTTCAGGAATCACTGGATTGACTTTGCCCGGCATAATTGAGCTGCCCGGCTGACGTGCGGGTAGGTTGATCTCATTAATCCCCGTGCGCGGACCACTGGATAACAAACGCAAATCATTACAGATTTTGGACAGTTTCACTGCAGTGCGCTTGAGCATGCCAGAGAACAATACAAAGGAGCCCATATCCGAGGTGGCCTCAATCAGATTCGGCGCCGCCACAATTGGATAGCCGCAGATTTCACCTAAGCGCTTGACCGCAATGCCCTGATAGCTTGGGTCAGCATTAATACCTGTACCAATGGCTGTACCGCCTAAGTTAACGGCACTGAATAAATCATTGGCTAAACTTTTTAAACGGCTTAAGTCCTGCGCCAAGTTGGCCGAAAAAGCTTTAAACTCTTGGCCTAAGGTCATTGGCACAGCATCTTGTAACTGAGTACGTCCCATTTTAAGCACATGGGAAAACTCATCGCCCTTGGCGGAGAGTGCATCAATCAAGCCTTCCAAACTTAGCAATAAATCATTGTGGCCAAGTAGCAATCCCACGCGAATTGCTGTGGGGTAGGCATCGTTGGTGGACTGCGCCATATTGACGTCATTGTTAGGGTGTAAAAAACTGTACTCACCCTTTTTTTTGCCCATAGTTTCCAAAGCCAAGTTAGCAATCACTTCATTGGCATTCATATTGGTTGAGGTGCCAGCGCCACCTTGAATCATATCGACGATAAATTGATCATGGTGTTTGCCAGCAATTAACTGATCACAGGCAGTCGAAATCGCTGTGTGTTTTTTATCGGTTAAATAACCCAGCTGATGGTTGGCATCTGCTGCAGCTTTCTTGACCATAGCCAACGCACAGACAAAGTTTGGGTAATGCGACAAAGGAACACCGGTAAGGTGAAAGTTGTGCATGGCCCGTAACGTCTGAATACCGTAATAGGCATCTTTAGGGACTGGTAGAGTGCCTAATAAATCATGTTCAGATCGAAACGCTGTCGCCGTCATAGGTCACACACTCCTAGAATAAAAAGTTTTACAATTGATTGAATAGACAAATTTTATGCTTTTCAGCGGTGTAAAGCGAACACTCTATGCGTAAAACTTGCACTATAGTCCTCACTTCTGCCTGCCGGCAACTCTATACGGACTAAGTTTATCGCTGCTGTATGATAATTATTTTTCAGCATTTTCATCAGGACTACTCAATTCAGAAATACTGCGCAAACGCGCTACAACCTGCGCATTAATTGTGTTCTCCGGGAAGCAACCCTCGGCATCCGCACAACCTGCTTCAGCACCACTTAACAAACTCAAGGCTTGATCAACATGGTTCACTGTGTAGATATGAAACCGGCCTGCCGCCACCGCTTGCACAACAGCATTATTCAGCAGTAAATTCACCAGATTGGAGCGCGGAATAATCACCCCTTGTTCCCCGGTTAAACCGCGCTTTTGACACAGCTCGAAGAAACCCTCAATTTTTTCATTCACTCCGCCCACTGCTTGTACCTCACCAAACTGATTAATCGAGCCGGTGATGGCAAACGACTGTTTTAGTGGTGTCAGTGCTAAGGCTGAAATCAATGCACAGACCTCACCGAGGGAGGCGCTGTCACCATCCACATAGCCATATGATTGCTCCAGAGCAATACTAGCGGAAATAGCGAGGGGGAATTCCTGAGCATAACGGCTGCCCATATAGCCGGTGAGAATCATCACCCCTTTAGAATGAATCGACTGACCCAAACTCACTTCCCGCTCAATATCCACAATGCCACTGGTACCTGGATAAACTGAGGCTGAAATACGTGCAGGCATACCAAACGTGGAGTCACCCATGGCCAACACGGTTAAGCCATTACATTTACCCACGGCAGAACCTTGGGTATCAATCAGAATCACTCCGGACAACATATCATCCATAATCTGGGTTGAGACGCGCCCAGTACGTTCAATCCGCGCAGCAATGGCGCCTTCAATATGCTCAATATCAGTCAGTTTTGCGTTGCCTAGGCTTCTTAAGAAGTCCGCTTCACTGACCACCTGAAACAGGTCCGCCAGACTGGCAGACATACGCTCTTTATGTTCAGCCAGTCGCGCGCTATAGCGGGCCAACGCTTGTACCGCAGCGGCAGTCAGCGGCGCCATACCTTCTTCACTGGTACGGGCATGTAACAGTTGCGCAAACTGCGCCAAGGTATCCTCAAGCAGCGGAATATCTTCATCAAAGTCCACCAACATGCGAAACATTTCTTGAAAGTCAGGGTCCAGCTCTTGCAGTGCATAATATAAATGCCGTGAGCCAATCACTACCACTTTGACCTGCAAGGGAATCACTTGCGGAATCAATGTGGCAGCGGCCACCCGTCCCAACTCAACCAGTGGTGACTCCATTTTCAACTGGCGCGAATGCAGTGCACGCTTAAGTGCCTCCCAAACAAAAGGCTCAGCAAGAAGCTTTTCTGCTTCGAGGATTAAATAGCCACCATTGGCATGATGCAAAGCACCGGAACGCAGCTGTCGATAGCTGGTGTAGAGCACCCCCTGATCGGTGCTGTACTCAATGCGGCCAAACACATTATCGTACGTTGGGTGCGGCTCATAGACCACCGGTGCGCCTTCATCAGGGCAATGCCCTACCACTAGATTTGGGCTGTACTGCTCTTCCAGTAATTTTCGCGCAATGGCATCACTGTGTTCTTCATCAACCAACTGTTCAACCACAGTTTTTAACAGGTTGGCTTGCATCTCTTGTAAGTAGTCCACCACCCCTGGGTGCTCGGCATACTTTTTTTCCAACGGGGTCAGCAGCGGCTCTAGGGCTAGAGCAATGGTTTCTTCATTGAGCTCACGCAACTGGTTGCTGGTCTCGCGCTTCCACAGCGGCAAGCTGGAAAGTTCTTTATTAAGGTGTTCTTCTAGCACGGCAATATCTGCATGAAACTGCTCACGCTCACTTTCAGGACGTTGGGCAAACTCGGTTTCATCCAGCGCTTTACCCTCAAACATCGGGGTAAAAGCAATATTAAGACTGTCACGGTACAGGGCGATGTTTTTTTCTAAGGCCAGCTTTTCAACAATGTCCAACGCTTGGTCATAACGGCGATTGAACGCACGGTCAATGGCGCTTTTTTTCTGCTGCCAAGCCGGCGTTTCAAACACAGCAGGAAAGGTGGCTAATAAGTTACCAATTAAGTTATCAATATCTGCACAAAAGCGACTGCCTTCACCTGGTGGTAGCTGCAATGCATGAGGTTCACGCATTTCAGTAAAGTTGTTGACGTAAAGCCAGTCGGACGGTGTGGGGCGCTGCTTAGCCTGTTCGGTCAGGTAACGCTTGGCATAGGAGAAGCGGCCAGTACCTGACTCACCGCTAATAAACACATTATAACCGGAGCGCTGCATGGCAACGCCAAATTGTAACGCCTGCACAGCGCGAGATTGACCAAGCACACCGCTTAACGGCTCAAGTTCGGCAGTGCTGGTAAAGTTGAAGTGTCCATTAAAGGTGCGGGTTAATTGTTCCGATGATAAACGCTGTGCATTGACAGTTGGATCAGGCATTAGAGTTCCTTGCAGCGAGCGGCCATGCCGCGAAGTTAACTTGGCATTTTCGCCTTGCTTGAGGGCTCTGTGCAAGGTGGATGTGAAAAACCAAGGTTTTTCTAGCCCAATTTTATTGATAACTGCCAGTGACCCTAACTAATCTACGTAACTGGCAATCTTCACTGGCGAGCCGATAAGGCTCGCAGTAGACTCAGACAGCTTACTCAGTCTGCGCAGTTAATACAAAGCAGCGCAGCTGGAAGTGCCTCAAGACGCGCCGTGTTGATCTGTTCACCACACTCGGCACACTGACCGTAAGTACCCTCATCAATTCGAGCTAATGCTTGCTGCACTTCCTTAAGGCCAGCACGGGCATCTGCCAACAAGCCTTGCAAGACCATATCGTTTTGACGCTCTGTGGCTTGCTCGGAATAACTTTGCGCATGTTCACGTGATAAATCACGCTCAATTGCTGCTGCGCGCACACTGTATTCAGTAGCTAACGCTTCTAAGCGCTCCCGCGGATTAACTGCTGTCATAGCAACCTCTTCTACCAATATACCAACCCAAATTAGATCTATATTTACTTTATAGAGTATAGGAGCTTAACCTATGCAAAGCACTGATATCAGTCAAACAGAGCAAACCAAACATAGCAAAACGCCCTGTGATCACTCATCAGGGCGTTTCTTCAGCCGTTGCTAGTCACAAGCTAGAGCGTTAGACAATTCCTTGCGCCAGCATGGCGTCAGCCACTTTGACAAAGCCTGCAATATTAGCGCCCTTCAAGTAGTTAACCTTACCATCTTCTTCGCGACCGTAATGCACACAGGCAGCATGAATGCTTTGCATAATACTGTGCAACTTGGCGTCTACCTCACCGTCGGTCCACAGCAAGCGCATGGCATTCTGACTCATTTCTAAACCACTGACGGCCACACCACCAGCATTAGATGCTTTACCGGGTGCATATAAAATGCCCTGTTCCATAAACAGGTCAACGGCAGCCAAAGTCGATGGCATATTTGCGCCCTCAGCAACGCAGATACAGCCATTTTCAATCAGTGCACGAGCATCTTCAATATGCAGCTCGTTCTGCGTGGCGCAAGGTAAGGCAATATCACACTTAAGCCCCCACGGCCGCTGCCCTGGCAAGAACTCTAGACCGAAGTGCTCGGCCATCTCTTGAATGCGCCCGCGGCGGATATTTTTCAAATCCATTAAGTACTTCCAGTGCTCGCTGTCCATTCCCTCTGCCATATATAGGGTGCCGCCAGAGTCAGACAGAGAAATCACCTTGCCGCCGAGCTCGATAACTTTTTGCGCGGCGTATTGGGCCACATTACCGGAACCTGAGATCGCTACCCGCTGACCTTCAAAGCGACGCTTAACGCTTTTTAACATTTCTTCAGCAAAATACACACAACCATAACCGGTTGCTTCTGGACGAATTAAGCTGCCACCGTAGGTCATACCTTTACCGGTGAGTACCGAGGTGAACTCATTGGCTAAACGCTTGTATTGGCCAAACATATAACCCACTTCACGGGCACCGACGCCAATATCACCAGCTGGCACGTCAAGGTGTTGACCAATATGACGAAATAACTCATTCATAAAGGACTGACAGAAGCGCATCACTTCATTATCAGATTTACCTTTAGGATCAAAATCTGAGCCGCCTTTACCGCCGCCCATGGGCAATGAGGTTAGCGAGTTTTTAAACACTTGCTCAAAAGCTAGGAACTTTAGAACACCCAGATTGACCGATGGATGAAAGCGTATCCCGCCTTTATAAGGACCAATAGCACTGTTCATCTGAATGCGATAACCACGATTCACATGCACCTTGCCGGCATCATCGACCCAAGGCACACGAAACAATATAGCTCGCTCAGGCTCAACCATGCGCTCAATGATGCCGGCCTGCATATAGTGTGGATTTTCCTCAAGGAAAGGCCATAGAGTGCGCAGCACTTCTTCAACGGCCTGGTGGAATTCCGGCTGATCAGGGTCACGTTGTTTTATATGGGATAAAAAACCATCAAGAGTTTGGGACATAATAGGGCCTCAGCAAACCGTATATTTACGGTCATTGTTCTAAACTCTCTGACTTTATCAGTACTAGCGCACGATGCGATAGAAGAAACTTACAAAAAGTTGAAATTAGCCAGTTAATGGCCTGTTATTCGGGATTAATCCTCAACTTTATAGATACCAGCAAAACCTTGGCTCCACAACTCAATTGACACTAACGGGGATGTGACTTGATGCTTAAGCGTTGCAACGCTGTGTTTCAACAGCCTCAGTATCTATGACTGCTCTTCATCAAACCAGAATGCCACCTTAGCCTTTGCTAGCTTTTATGGGTTAATTATCGATTAAAACAGCAGTCTACCCAGACTTACCACCTAGGTATGCAACTACACTTTGCAGCCTAATCATGCTTTGTGCTGAGGCTAAATACTGCCTGTGCTCACAATTCGCTTTTTAATCGGCGCACAAACCGTATAATAGGCGCTCGCAGGAGAGAGAGCAGGTCTCCCCTACTCCGCCGAAGGCGCAAACTCCCATAAACGCTCAGGCTCATGTACTGCGACACAACTTAGATTCGCCAACTGGAGAGCGATTGCTTTTAGCAGTCCACCGAAGGGGCAAGCAGCACATTGCTGCATAAACTCTCAGGTACACAGGACAGAGGGAGAGGCGTTACTGTCAGCAGGAGTCCTGCGTGCTTACTTATATTTTTGTAATTGCAATTACCGCTGAAGCCATGTCCGGAGCCCTTGCCGCTGGACGACGTAATATGGATTTATTCGGCGTAGCTCTGATATCGTTTATTACCGCTTTAGGCGGGGGTACTGTGCGTGACATGCTACTGGGCAATTACCCAGTCACCTGGACCCAGCATCCATCCTATATTTACTTGACTATCGGTGCAGGTCTTTTGACCATAGTGGTTGCGCGGTTTATGCAAAAGCTCAACCGAATCTTCCTGATTCTGGACGCCATGGGCTTAGTCGCCTTTACCATCATTGGCTGTAATGTTGCCTTAAAGCTTGGCTACGATACCCCGGTGGTCATAATGGCAGGGATCACCACGGGTATTTTTGGTGGCATCTTGCGTGACATCATGTGTAACCGAACCCCACAAGTGCTGCGTCACGAACTCTACGCCAGCGTGTCTTTTTTAGTCGCAATTGTTTATTTAGTATTGCGGGCAAAAGGTGTATCTGATGTGATCAATACGCCAATTTGCTTCTGCTTAGGCCTCTCCTTACGTTTGGCTGCTATTCACTGGAAACTCTCTTTACCGGTATTTTCTTACTCCCCTGGCCGCTGGGGTGACGACTGATTTTAACTGTAAGTCCACCTCCAGTTCCTGTTTAGCAGGCATAAATAAACCCGCAACCGATTAGCATTGCGGGTTTTTTGTCCTAGCACTCTTTATCTAGAGTGTTGCAGAGCATTAAGCCTTGCTGCGCGCGTGACGCTTACGCTCATTTTCAGTCAAGTGCTTTTTACGCAAACGAATTGACTTCGGCGTTACTTCGACCAGCTCATCATCCTCAATAAACTCAAGCGCCTGCTCTAGACTAAAGACAATGGGCGGTACCAATGCGGTGGTATCTTCTTTACCAGACACACGCATATTATCGAGCTTCTTAGCTTTAGTTGGGTTAATTGCCAAGTCGTTATCACGGCTATGAATACCAGCCAGCTGGCCTTCATAAATCTCTTCACCAGGGGATAAGAACAACTGACCACGTTCTTGCAGAGTTTCCAGTGAATAGGTCAACGCCTTACCGGTTGCCATTGACACCAGCACACCTTGCTGGCGACTGGTCACTTCACCACTTTTAATTGGACCATAGTGGCTGAACATACCGGTTAAAATACCTGTACCTGAGGTCATGGTCATAAACTGGTTACGGAAGCCAATCAAGCCACGGGCAGGCACAGTGTACTCAAGACGGATACGACCTTTACCGTCTGGCACCATATCGGTGAGTTCACCTTTGCGCAGACCAAACTGCTCCATAATCGCACCTTGGTGCTGTTCTTCAATATCCAGAATCACGTTTTCGTACGGTTCTTGCATCACACCGTCAACTTCTTTAAGAACCACTTCTGGACGAGAAATACCCATTTCGTAGCCTTCACGGCGCATGGTTTCAATTAACACTGACAGGTGCAGCTCACCACGGCCTGATACTTTAAACTTATCTACGTCATCACCTTGCTCAACACGCAAGGCAACGTTGTGCAGCAATTCTTTTTCCAGACGCTCTTTCAGGTTACGGCTGGTGACATACTTACCTTCTTTTCCGGCAAACGGCGAGTCATTCACTTGGAAGGTCATGCTCACAGTGGGCTCATCAACGCTCAACGGCGGCAATGCTTCAACATGGTTCTGGTCACACAGGGTATCCGAAATAAACAATGGCTCAAAACCACTGATACAAACAATGTCACCCGCCTGTGCTTCAGCAACGTCAACACGGTGCAACCCGTGGTGGCCCATCAATTTCTGAATGCGACCATTACGGCGCTTACCTTCAGCATCAATTGAGGTGACCGGGCTGTTGGTCTTAATCCGACCACGAGCAATACGGCCAATACCAATCACGCCCAGAAAGTTGTTGTAGTCCAATGCAGAAATTTGCATTTGGAATGGGCCATCCAAGTCAACCTTAGGTGGCTCAACAAAATCAACGATCGACTGGAATAAAACATCCATATTCTCAGTCATTTCAGCTGGATCTAAACCAGAAACACCATTTAAGGCACTGGTATACACAATTGGGAAGTCCAGTTGTGCTTCAGTTGCACCCAAATTATCAAACAGGTCAAACACCTGATCCACAACCCAGTCTGGACGCGCGCCAGGACGGTCAACTTTGTTGATCACAACAATCGGGCTCAAGCCTGACTGGAAGGCTTTCTGTGTTACAAAGCGTGTTTGCGGCATTGGCCCATCAATGGAGTCAACCACTAACAGCACGCAGTCCACCATGCTCATAACCCGCTCAACTTCACCACCGAAGTCGGCGTGGCCAGGGGTGTCAACGATATTAATATTGTAGTCTTTCCACTTAATGGCAGTGTTTTTTGCCAAAATAGTGATGCCGCGCTCTTTCTCTTGCTCGTTGGAGTCCATCACACGGTCAGAGTCGAGCTCTTTGCGGTCTAGGGTTCCGGAGGCGCGCAGTAAAGCATCAACCAAGGTAGTTTTACCATGGTCAACGTGGGCGATAATGGCAATATTGCGTAAATTCTCAATCACAAGCTTATCTCAAATAAAAAATATGTAGGCTGCGCGCAAAACGCGTCAGTTCGAATCAAAGTCAACAGGCTTTAACGGTCTGGCGGGCGTAACTGCTGTGGCGTAGCCACACAGCTCCACACACCAACCAATAATAGATATCCAGTCATGGGTGACTGCTTGCATGTGCCCGTTGCGCTAAGTCAGGACGGTAAACACGCACATTTGCATAACCTTCATACAGCAAATGATGAGCATGCAGCTTGCTCATTATACCCTGATCGCAATAGAGCAGATATTGACGATTAGGATCAAACTCTTTAAAGCGGCTATTTATAGCATAAAAAGGTACCACCAACTGCTCAATACCGGGCAACTCTAAGGGCTGGTCATCCACTTCATTGGGGTGGCGAATATCAATTACAATCTGCCCTGGCAGGGCCTCAGCGACTTCTTCCACATGAACGTCTTTACCCAACTCGTCCAAGACCTTATCCATGGTTACCCGCGTCGCACTTTCCACTGCACGCTGCAAGATACTGGCATCTAAACGCCCTTCTTCATGCTCGACCCGGCCCAACTTGGCCCGAGTTCTAGGGTTCACTGAAATCACCCCACAATATTCAGGCATATTTTCAGCAAACTCTGCGGTGCCAATCTCCACGGCAGTGGTAATAATGTCTTGTTTATGGGCAGTGGCCAGTGGCCGCAGCACCAATTTATCAGTGGCTTTATCAATCACTGCCAAGTTGGTTAGGGTCTGACTTGAAACTTGAGAAATCGCTTCTCCGGTTACTAACACATCCAACTCGAGTTGGTCGGCTATCTGCGCAGCAGCTTTAAACATCATGCGTTTAAGTACCACGCCCATATGGCCATTATCAACATTTTCTAAAATATCACCGAGCACCTCTTCAAAAGGCACACTGATAAATAACACCCGGTGGGAGCTGCCGTATTTTTCCCATAGGTAGTGCGCCACTTGCTTAACCCCAAGCTCGTGAGCTCGACCGCCTAAGTTAAAAAAGCAAAAATGAGTTAGTACGCCACGGCGCATCATTTGGTAAGCAGCCACCGTAGAGTCAAAGCCACCGGACATCAGCACCAGCGCTTGCTCAACGCTACCCAGAGGATAACCACCAATGCCTTGGTGACGCTCATACTCAATAATTAGCCGAGCGTGACGCACTTCACAGCGCACCTCGACCTCAGGGCGACGTAAATCAATGCCTGCTGCCCCACACGGCTGATTGAGCTGACTGCCCACATAGCGCTCAACATCGACGGAGCTAAAAGGGTGCTTACCAACACGCTTACAGCGCACCGCAAAGGTACGCCCCTTGAGCAACTCACAGTAATGGTCTTTACAGCGCTGAGCAATATCTTCCAGATCAACTAAAGGATACTCCAGCACTTGAAAAAAGTGGGCAATCCCCGGTGTGCAACGCAAGCGAGCATAGAGTGCTTGCAGCTGTGCGGGATCTTCAAGCTTGGTTTCTAGCTCTAAGTTATCCCACTCTCCGCGCAGCTGGAGCTTAGGATCAATATCGCGCAACACAGTACGAATATTTTTACTCAGCTGACGTAAAAACTGTCGACGCACAGGGCGGCTTTTAATAGTGATTTCAGCAAAAGGTTTTAAAATTAATTTCATGGCACAAATAGGTCGCTAAGATGGGTTACCAAAGCAACCGCAAAATTGGGCGCAAATGATAGCAGATTTTTCTAAAAAATGCTCAAATAACCAACAGACTGATGTGCAGTAATCAATCTACCCGCCTGTTGGTTTAAATGCTTTCCCCTTAACAGCTGTAGTACAACTCATATTCCAGCGGGTGCACAAAGGTACGCACGCGCAGTTCCTCTTGCGCTTTCAGGGCGATAAAAGCATCGAGAAACTCATTACTGAATACGCCACCACGCAACAGAAAGTCACGATCCGCATCCAACGCTTCCAGTGCTTCTTTTAAACTGCCACACACCTGAGGAATCTGCTCGGACTCTTCTGGCGGTAAGTCATAAAGGTTTTTATCCGCAGCATCACCAGGGTGGATGCGGTTTTGAATACCATCTAAGCCCGCCATTAACAGTGCCGCAAACGCCAGGTACGGATTCGCTGAAGGATCTGGAAAACGGGCTTCAATACGCCGCGCCTTGGGGCTGGTGACATAAGGAATACGAATCGAGGCGGAACGGTTACGCGCCGAATACGCCAACATCACGGGAGCTTCAAAGCCTGGCACTAAGCGCTTATAGGAGTTGGTTGATGGATTAGTCAGCGCATTCAATGCCTTGCCATGTTTAATGATACCGCCAACAAAATATAAAGCGTTATCAGACAGGCCAGCATAACCTTCGCCGGCAAAGACGTTTTTGCCGCTCGCCGCAATTGAAATATGCACATGCATACCGGAGCCGTTATCGCCATACAGTGGCTTCGGCATAAAGGTTGCGCTACGGCCATACGCATCTGCCACGTTATGCACTACGTACTTCAACGCCTGCACTTCATCGGCTTTCGCCACTAGAGTATTAAATCGAGTACCGATCTCATTCTGACCAGCAGTCGCCACTTCATGGTGGTGCACTTCAACAAACTGGCCCATTTCTTCCAGCGCATTGCACATAGCGGTACGAATTTCATGGTCAAAGTCATTGGGCGGCGTTGGCATATAGCCCCCTTTAACACCCACACGATGACCTTTATTACCGCCTTCAATATCCGCATCACTGTTCCAAGCCGCTTGCTCAGAATAGACTTTGAACATGGAGCCTGAAATATCAGACTTAAACTTCACCTGATCAAAGATAAAAAACTCAGGCTCAGGTCCCACATAAACTGTATCGCCAATTCCAGTGGACTTTAAGTACTCTTCCGCTCGGGAGGCAATGGCACGTGGATCGCGATCGTAACTTTGCATCGTCGATGGTTCAATCACATCACAGACTAAAATTAACGTTGGCTCTTGGGTAAAGGGATCCATCACTGCAGTGTTGTCATCCGGCAGTAGAATCATGTCTGACGCTTCAATGCCCTTCCAGCCTGGCATGGAAGAACCATCAAACATTTTGCCTTGCTCAAAGAAATCATCATCAGCGTCACGAGCCGGCATAGTGATATGGTGCTGTTGCCCACCAATATCGGTAAAACGCAAGTCAATCCACTTAGCTTTGTGGGTTTGTATCAATTCCAGCGACTTCGACATCTATGGTCTCCAAGACTTCATCAACGATATGCTCGCCCAGCAACAGACTTGCGGGCTGCGCGCTCGTCACTCGCCCTGTCGCGGAAGCAACAAGGCAGGTGTAAAACCGCAAGCGAGGCGCATACTATAATTCTTCAGCGTGCCATTTTGACTGTTGCCCAGCGTCAGCGCCAGCCCATAATGCACACGGGTTGTAATAAAACAGAGTTCTAACTGATTCAATCTATAGTAACTAAAGCAGTCAAACTTAACTTGCCATAGTGTACGCGGCAGCGCAGGACAATTCAGTTTTTTTATGCCCCGCAGATAAAACACACATACCCGCTACCGCTCGCTCCAGCGGCGCCGGCTTGGTCGGCGCAAATAAAAAGACAACATCTGATTAATCAATCACTTGCACAGTATCAGCACTCCGTGCGGAGCACACTACAGCAGCATGCTGCCTGCCCACTTTGCAGGACAATTTCTGCGCCATTTGCTTTATATTCAACCTACTGCTCAGTCATTTTATTTTGCACTGCCCAGAACCTGCTGCAGACTGCTGGGGCGTTCAAACGCATCAGCCGCAGCAACGCTGGGCAAAAAAAACAGCATAAAGGCAAGGCTTCGATTAACAGCAACAAATTATTATCCAATAGGGTTTAATCACCTCACTAACCAAGCCCCTCCATTTGCCAGTAATGTCCACGCCCCACTTAATGGATTTGATTTTTCAGGGCAAAAATCAGTCAGTCTTTAACTTAAAGCAACCTGTTATATAAGGAGAGCTTATGTATTTTGAAATCTTTATTGTGTTTATCCTGATTGCTCTCAACGGCCTCTTGGCCATGTCCGAACTGGCTGTAGTCACAGCACGCCCTGCACGACTCAAATTACGCGCGGAGAAAGGAGAGCAGCACGCCGTTACAGCGCTGCGACTGGCAGAAGATCAAGGTAGTTTTCTCGCTTCGGTGCAAATAGGCATATCCTTGGTCGCGGTTCTATCAGGTGCGTTCTCTGGTGCAACCTTGGGTTTAAGGCTCAGCAACGCACTCTCTAACTGGGGCATGGCGGAAGCCTTAGCTCAGCCATTTGGTATCGGCTTGGTGGTGCTGCTTATCACCTATTTTTCACTTGTCTTTGGCGAACTTGTGCCAAAACAAATCGCCCTGCGCGCCCCTGAAGACGTTGCTCTGCGGGTGGCTCCTGCGATGCAGTTGATTTCCAAGATTGCCGCCCCGTTGATTTGGCTGCTGGACAAATCTGGCAATGCGGTCTTGCGTTTGCTGCGCCAAGCAGAAAAACCCGCTCCGGCGATCAGCGATGAAGAAATCCATTTAGTGGTCGACGAAGCTGCGGGGGCTGGGGTAATCGAGCAAGAAGAAAGCCGGATGATTGCCGGTGTTATGTATACCGCTGACCAAACTGCGCGCGGTATTCTGACACCACGCCACGATGTGGAAATCGCCGACGTGGGCGACACTCGGCAACAACTGCTGGAGCGCTTTCGTCAGTCTGGCCATTCCCGCTTACCGCTGCGCAGCGGCGGGCCAGACGATCTGCTGGGGGTTATTAATGCGCGGGATATCCTCACTGAGCAAACAGAAGAGGATTTTGACTTGCTGGCGATGATGACAAGGGTACCCATGATCCATGACGATCTGCCGGCCATTGATGTGATTAAGCAGCTGCGCACTGCGAATACCCATATGCTACTGGTCTTTGATCAGCACGGTCACTTCAGCGGCGTAATCACACCGATGGATATTCTCGGTGCTATTGCTGGCGGATTTGATGACGATCGCTATGACGAAGCGAAAATTATTGAGCGCGCAGATGGCAGCCTCCTGGTCGCTGGCTGGATGCCAGTGAATGAATTCATCCAACAGCTGGATATTACTCTAAAGGACGGCGCCTCCTTTACCACAGTCGCAGGCTTGGTGATTGATCGAGCACAAACACTGCCCCATGTAGGCCAACGCCTCACAATCGATAACTGGAATATTGAAATCGTGGATATGGACGGTAAGCGAATCGATAAGCTGTTGGTTAGCAAAATGATGCCAAGCGCAGAGCAACCAGAGGATATTTCAGGCTAAACTGAGACCTATATGCTGCACGTGCTTGCAGAGAAGCAGCATACAACGCTGAAAGCTTATCGAAAGGAATGGATTATGCGCTCGGTTTTTATCACAAGCTTATTCGCTCTAGCCTTACCTGCCGCAGCGCAGATTTATCAATACACCGATGCTCAAGGCCAGCCCGTGTTTACCGATCAACCACCGGCTGGAGTAGCAGCACAGCAAGTTGATCCAGGCCCCATCAACAGCATTCCAGCTCCTCCTAGTTCAGTTCTAGATACAACTCCTCAACCCAGCAAATCTGCTGAACACGCGCACCCCTATACACAATTGCAACTGGTTGGGCTTCCCAGCCAGCAAGCTATTCGTGCGAATAATGGTAGTTTTAAGGTACAGGTTGCCATCAGCCCCAGCCTCGCCCAACAACATCGCTTACAACTGTTGCTTGACGGTCAAGCCTATGGTGCAGCCAGCACTGCAACTGTACTTGCAGTTAACAACATTGATCGCGGTGAGCACCGCTTGGCGGTACAGGTCATAGCTAACGATCAAGTTATCCAGCGCAGTGCTGAGCAAGTAATCCATGTACAGCGTGTGCATATCCAGCACCCACAACCTAGCGACGGCTAGCTGACCGGTACAACTTCAGGGTTTTTATTTGCCGTGCCACAGTACTCCTTGCTAGAGTTCGCAGCATTTATACAGGGCATTGCATATGCAAGACCAACATTTTGACGATCTCGCCATCCGTTTTGCGCAGAAGATCTACGGCAGTAATAAAGGCGCAATTCGCTTAGCCGTATTGCAAGCAGACTTAACTGAAGTGCTCGCGCCACGCCCATTGCGCGTGTTGGATATTGGCGCTGGCTTGGGTCATATGTCCTTATGGCTGGCACAACAAGGCCATCAAGTCACTTTGGTTGAGCCAGCGCTATCGATGCTGGAAGCAGCCCAACAACGTTTTACTGAGGCCCAGTGCCAAGCCACCTTTATCCATGCCGATTGGCAACATTTTACTCAGCATACTGAGGAAAAATATGACTTAGTGCTGTGCCATGCAGTCTTGGAGTGGCTGGCCGAAACAAAGAGTATTTTGGCGGCCTTGCACCGTTTAACCGCTGCGGATGGCTGGCTGTCATTGGCCTTTTACAATAAAGATGGGTTAATTTTACAGAACTTAATTAAAGGTAATTTACGCAAGCTGAGTCAGCAACGTTTTACCGGTGATGCTGGTGGTTTGACTCCACAACAACCACTGGATCCACGCGAGCTTGCCGCTCAAGTTGAGCCGCTATGGCATATCCATCAGCGCAGCGGCATTCGGGTGTTTCATGATTATATGCCACCGCAGTTTCGCCAGAAAATTGCTGCAGAAGAATTGCTGAGCGCCGAGCTCAGTTATCGTCGCCACCCTGCTCTATCTGGCTTAGGCCGTTATTTGCATTGGCTTTGCCAGCCCCGCGCGATCGCAGTAGACTAGATACTCTTCAGTCTCCCTAGGAGGCATCTTATGCTTCGTTATTTATTACTGAGTGCAACAGCGCTAACCTTGCTCGGCTGCCAATCCAGCAATCCTTATCAAGCCGAAGGTTTACCCTTGCCACCGGCACCTGCTGCAGCAGCAACGCATTTTGATGCCAGCGCATACCCTGCGCAAGTAGACTTAAAAGACTACCGCTACTGGTGCTGGCACAACCAAGATTTAACCCAGACCAATGCTGTCTACCCTCAAGATTCTGCGCAGGGAATCTTGGCTGAACAGCTCGAACAGTACGGACTGCGCGCAGCATCCCCAGAGAGGCAATGCCAACTTAAAGTGCAACTTAGCAGCCAGCAAAATCTACGTATCCGTAATGATTATTATGATTACCCTTACCCATCCGCCAATTTTGGCTATGGTTACGGCGGGCATCGCTCTTACCGTGACCACTTTGGCTACTCAGGGATTGGTATGAGCATACCAATCCGGCCGCGCAGCTACACTGAGTACTATCAACTGCTGACCCTGAGTTTTACTGATGCAGACACAGGCCAATCAGTCTGGCGCGGACAAAGCGCAGTTAACAGCAACCAGAACGCAGAGTATTCTCGGCAAGAATTGCGTGATGCCATTAACAGGATGCTCAACAGCTACCGCTGAGAGCCGGTGTGGCCTACTAGTACGCACTAAGATTACACTCTACAGCGCAATAACTATTTAACCACCAAAACATCGCACGGTGGATACTCTAAAAAGTGTTGCGCCAAACTGCCCAGCAAAGCATCGGCCAAAATGCCCCGACCATGCTTACCAATGGCTAATATCTGTGGCTGTTGCTCAGCAATCACCTGGGCTAAACAATTGTGCAACTCACCTTGGCGCAGCTCATGAGTGATCTGCGGACCCGTCGCTGGCAGCTTAGCCTGTTCATCCAACACCAACTGATCAAACAAAGACGTTTGCCAAGTGATTTCGGACGCATCGCTAGCACCATGCACCTCGGCCAACTCAAGCACATGCAGCGCATGGATTTTGGCTGTATCGGGCAGTAATTTATACACATGGTGCAAGGCATGGCAGGCACATAAAGAAAAGTCTAACGGCACTAAAGCCTGTTGATAACTTGTCACTTCAGGCTCTACGGCCAAAAGCACCGGTACCACACTGCGCTGTAACACACGCTCTAGGGTGGTACCGGAGAAATATTCAGCTGACTCTTGGTGGTGATCGCCCATCACCAAAAAATCCACGCTGTGCGCCTTTTGTGCCGCAACAATAACTTGCGCGGGCCGCCCCAGTTTAATTAAAACCTGAGCGTTCGCTGCATTAAGTTCTTTAAGTTGCTGAGTAAGCAAAGTGTCCGCTGCCAGCATTTGTTTTTCGATTACATTCATCGGCAGGTGATCTTCTAAAACATTGATCACACTTAAGCGCGCCTGATGTTGCTGAGCCAGTTGCACCCCTCGCTGCAGCGCAATATGGGCTTTTTTACTGAGGTCATGAGCAACCATAATATGTTGCATAGATGTGCCTTCCTTTTGCAAAACTGAATAAAACGCGCAAACGGCACATTCGTTTGCGCGTGCGGCCTATTATCGCGCGGCGTCTAGTGCCTGAGTTAAGTCAGCCAAAATATCATCAATGTGCTCAATACCAATGGACAAGCGCACTAAGTCTGCGCTGACCCCAGCTTTAACCATTTCTTCCTCGTTCAACTGACGGTGCGTGGTACTGGCTGGATGGCAGGCCAAAGACTTAGCATCACCAATATTCACCAAGCGATAGAGCAACTGCAGCGCATCAATAAACTTAGCACCCGCTTCCTCACCACCTTTAATCCCAAAGCACAAAATGCCTGACGCCTTACCGCCCATATACTTTTGCACCAGTGCATGGTCTGGATGACTGGGTAAGCCGGCATAGTTAACCCAAGCCACTTGCTCCTGAGCTTCTAAAAACTCGGCAACTTTTTGCGCATTTTCACAATGACGCTCCATGCGCAGTGCCAATGTCTCTAGGCCCTGCATAATTAAAAACGCATTAAAGGGCGACAGTGCTGCACCCATATTACGCAAGGGCACCACACGGCAGCGGGCAATAAAGGCGGCTGGACCAAAGTCTTTGGTATAGACCACGCCATGGTAAGACACATCCGGCGTGTTCAAAAGCGGGAAGCGATCAGCATGTTCCGCCCAAGGGAACTTGCCTGAATCAATGATTGCACCAGCAATAGTGGTACCGTGGCCACCCATATATTTGGTCAGCGACTGGATTACAATATCTGCACCAAAATCAATTGGGCGGCACAAAATCGGCGTAGCAACCGTATTATCAACCATTAAGGGCACGCCATGACGGTGAGCAATATCTGCTAGCGCTTGAATATCAACGATATTACCTGCTGGGTTGCCGATACTTTCGCAGAAGACCGCTTTGGTTTTATCGTCAATCATCGCTTCTAAAGCAGCCAGATCATCATGGGGGGCAAAGCGCACTTCCAGACCCTGGCGCGGCAACGTGTGAGCAAATAAGTTGTAAGTACCACCGTACAGCTTAGCCACTGACACAATATTATCGCCAACTTCAGCAATGGCTTGAATAGCAGCGGTAATTGCCGCCATACCTGATGCCATCGCTAACGCAGCGACGCCACCTTCTAAAGCCGCAACCCGCTGCTCTAAAATATCATTGGTGGGGTTGGTAATACGCGTATAAATATTTCCCGGCACCTTAAGATCAAAGAGGTCAGCACCGTGCTGGGTATTATCAAAGGTATAGGATGTGGTTTGATAAATCGGTACCGCTGCCGACTTGGTGGTTGGATCTGATTTATAGCCAACATGCAACGCAATCGTTTCTGGTTTCATTCTTTCTACTCAAGACTGTTTAAATTATTGCTGCAAAGCATGCCCAGCCAACTGGCTAGGGTCAAGTAGAGCAGCAATGGAAAGCTTATTAATCAAGGTGTATGTACAATACTGGTTTGTATCACAACAGCATAAGAGTGCGTATATGACTTGGCGCTATATTATTAAGCAATTGGCTTTTCCACCCAGCAGTTTACTGCTTCTGCTCTTGCTAAGTCTTATGCTGCGCAAGCGCTGGCCAAAAACTGCTACTGCCAGTTTGCTTATTGCTCTGAGCGGACTCTATATCATGAGCTTACCTATCACGGTTGAGTATGCTGCACGGGCACTGGAAACCGAAGCACCATTAAGTCCAGCGCAGTGGTCAACCTTAGCTCAGCAAGCCGATGTTATTGTGGTACTCGGTGGTGGTCGCGAAACCAACGATCCAGCCTGGCAAGGCGACCAGCCCTCACTGCATGCCATGCAACGCATTCGTTATGCCGCTCGTTTAGCCAGAGCCTCGCAGTTGCCGGTGCTGATGAGTGGCGGCCTGCATTATGGTCGACCGCCCAGTGAGGCACAACTTATGGCCAATAGCTTACAGCAGGATTTTGGCTTGAGTACGCGCTGGTTAGAGAACCACAGCCGCACCACTTGGGAAAATGCGCAATACACGGCAAAAATGCTTCAGATGGAAGGTATTCAGCGCGTGGTGCTAGTTACCGATGCGTGGCATATGCCGCGCTCACGCTGGAGTTATGAGCAGTTTGGCTTTGATGTGGTCAGCGCTCCAGTTGGTTTTCTAGGCGGAGCCAACGGCCGCCCGCTTAACGGTTGGATGCCAGAAAGCAAAGCCATCTGGCAAAATACAGCATTACTTAACGAAGCCATTGGCTCACTTATGTATCGCTTAAGTTATAGCGCAGAGCATTAACTGACACTGCCAAACGCTACCCTATACTGAAAGCCTAGCAAGCACTGTTAGTGCTTAGCATCTAGTCAGCAATCAGCCTACCCTGTAAAAGTTTGGCACAGCCTTATCTCTACACTTTCTATTTATTTACAACGACAAACTCATGCCGGTTGACCAAGCCAGAGGAGTTTAATCTTCAAGTGTGTGCAGTCCTAAGTTCTTACTGAAAGCCATCAATTGGCAGCACATTCCTTTGACCTACAACATAGAAACTAGGCCTAGCCAATTGTCTGATAGTAAATAGCTCTTCATCTGTTAGCTTCGATGAAGGGTATGTATGTTTGCCTGGTTTTTACTCATATATGCCCTGCCCACTGCCATTGCGCAGTTGGCCTATTTTCTGCTTTGCTTGCGGCTGTTTGCTCGCTCGTCGCTGGCTCACCAAGCGGCACAAGCAATAGTGCCGAAGCATGAAAGGAGGTAATCACGATGGATATTAACCGTCGAGAGTTTTTCAAGTTTTGCGGAGTGGGGATAGCCACATCGAGCCTTGCCGCACTCGGCATGACGCCAACCCCAGCATTTGCTGAGTCTGTACGCCATTTCAAGCTGACCAATACTAAAGAAACGCGCAACACCTGCCCCTACTGCTCGGTGGGTTGCGGCCTGATTATGTACAGCCGCGGCAGCGGTGGCAAAAACGTCAGCCAAGAAATCTTTCATATTGAAGGTGATGCTGATCACCCCGTTAACCGCGGCACCTTGTGTCCAAAAGGCGCGGGCCTGATTGACTTTATTCGCAGCCCCAATCGCTTGCAGTACCCTGAGGTACGTGAGGCAGGTAGCAATGAATGGACGCGTCTCAGTTGGGACGACGCCCTGAGCCGTATTGCGCGCTTAATGAAAGATGACCGCGACGCCAACTTTATTGAGAAAAATGATTTAGGACAAACTGTCAACCGCTGGTTGACCACAGGTTTCCTCGCCGCATCAGCGGCGTCTAGCGAAGCCGGCTACATGACACATAAAGTGGTACGTTCGTTGGGCATTCTCGGTTTCGACAACCAAGCGCGCGTTTGACACGGTCCGACGGTGGCAGGT
>CAZEZR010000015.1:0-40754 GCA_964516465.1 uncultured Thiopseudomonas sp.
AAAAGAGACCGGATTTATTTTACAAGAACGTTATTAATCATGCAGGACCTGACAGCTAAGCGCTCAGACAATTCTTTTTGTAAAGCTTCTGGTGCTGCAACCACATTTTTAGGGATAAAGTCTAAGTCTATTCTAATCTCATTTACTGCTCGCAAAATTCTTGGATGATCAATGATGTAAACAGCTATAAGAATCATCGTTAATATAAATAATACAAACCCTAGGTGCGTACCTTGTATAGATGTTATTACTGCTATAGATATACTACCAAAGAAGTAAGAGATATCTGTTCTGTTAATCTGCTCTGAACGCAAGGAGAATAATGCTAAAATTGCAAACAAACCAAAACCAGCAGCTATGCTGAATTGAACACTAGAAAGGATTGAGAGCGCAGCAAAGGCAAATATATTAAATAATGCCGCAGCAATAGTAGTTTCTTTTTGACTGTAGCGAGGATAATATAAAAGGAATAATAAAATAACTATTGAGATTAGATTTAAAGAGAAACGAACAATCAAGTCAATATAGCTAGACATTATTATCCCTTATTAATAAGAATATATTATTCTTATAAACTTAAATATATTCTGATTGAATATATTTGCAACACTTTTTTCTATAGATTCCTCCATATGAGAACCACGTCATAGATTTAGCGTCAACGCCAAAGATTAACTCTGCAGCGCAGCTTCACTGCTAAACTTTCGAATGATACAGTTCCCGACCTCATGCATTCAGGTTTTAGACTAGAAATCAGCTAATGCATAACTCTCTGTTGCAAATAACTGCAGAAAAGTAATCCTTCTCGCCATAAAACATTGAGCCTAAGCGAGTCTTACAACTCCCTCGCCTAGTGTTCAGCGGCATTTAAGCATAACTAAACAGCTATTCGCTCAAGTTGCCTTTTTTTTACTGTAAATTGCTCTTCAGTCCAGTTTAAAGTGAGCAAACTGCTTGCTGACGCATTGCTAAACAACTGCCCTGAATGCGGGTGCGCATAGCAGATAGCACCTCGTTGTGGCTGCCAGCTGTTGTACTGGGCATGGCTAATCGCCACCTCCCACAAATCTTGGCTCTGCCAGCCCTGTGGCTCCAGCTCAATACGTACTTCAGCACCAATTAGACTGACCGCTTTAATTTTGAGCGGCAAGTGAGCGTCCTCCGAGGCATGGTTACTTAAGCTTAACTCGTGAGAACGCAAATAAAGCTGCCCTGCCACTGCTTTTTGCCCATGGGGGAAGACCACCCAAGCGGCGCCTTGCTGTAAACGATTGTGCTTAGCTTCACCCTCAAACACGTTCACCCCACCTAAAAACTCGTAAACAAAACGGCTGGCCGGCTGCTGATAAAGCGCCTGCGGCGTCGCCTCTTGCTCAATTTGCCCTTGGCTCATCACCACTACCCGATCGGATACCTCTAAGGCTTCCTCTTGGTCATGAGTGACAAAGACACTGGTAAAACCCAACTCATCATGCAGGTTACGCAGCCAGCGACGCAGCTCTTTGCGCACCTTGGCATCCAATGCGCCAAAGGGCTCGTCCAGCAGCAAGACCCGCGGTTGCATAGCTAACGCTCGGGCTAAGGCAATACGTTGTTTTTGACCACCGGACAGCTGGCCGGGATAGCGTTTGGCCAGATGACTCAGTTGGACTTTGTCCAATAGCTCAGCCACTTGTTGCTTAATCTCAGCCTTGCTAGGGCGTTGATTCTTGGGCAGTACATCAAGCCCGAACGCCACGTTTTCTGCTACTGTCATATGCCTAAATAACGCATAATGTTGGAAAACAAAACCAACCTTGCGGTCTCTGACATGCAAATCAGTCACATCATTACCACTGAATAAAATCTGCCCTTGGTCGGCTGTTTCCAAGCCAGCAATAATGCGCAGCAACGTGGTTTTTCCAGATCCCGACGGTCCTAACAAACCAACGAGCTCGCCTTTATGAATGGTTAAATCCAGTGGTTTTAACGCTTGGAAATCGCCAAATTGCTTACTGATTTGTTTAATCTGAATACTCATAATTATTTACCAAAAGCTGTCTAACTAAAAGCTAGCTGGCGCTCTGTTGCTGCCGCCATTCTAAAAATGTTTTTACCACCAGAGTGAGTAAAGCTAAACCTGCTAACAAGGTGGCACTGGTAAAAGCACCCACCAAGTTGTAATCCTGATACAGCAGTTCAACATGCAACGGTAAGGTATTGGTTTCACCACGAATATTGCCGGAAACCACCGATACCGCACCAAACTCGCCCACTGCCCGCGCGTTAGTCAGCACCACCCCATACAGCAACGCCCATTTAATATTAGGGAGCGTGACACGGCGAAACATCTGCCAACCACTGGCACCTAAACTCAACGCTGCCTCTTCTTCCGAGGTGCCTTGCTGCTGCATTAATGGAATTAATTCACGGGCAACAAAAGGACAGGTAATAAATACCGTCACCATCACAATACCCGGCCAGGCAAACATCAGCTGTAAATCATGCTCCATCAACCAGCTGCCTAACCAGCCATTACTGCCGTACAGCAGCAAATACATCAGCCCTGCTACCACCGGAGAGACCGCAAAGGGAATATCAATTAAGGTCATTAAAATGCGGCGACCGGGAAACTCAAAACGGGTTACCAGCCAAGCTAAAAATACGCCAAACACTAAGTTCAACGGCACAGTTAATGCAGCCACCAGCAAGGTTAAGCCAATGGCATGCAAAGTGTACTTATCGCTTAGATTGACCCAAAAAACATCCAAACCAGCACTTAAGGCTTGGGAGAAAATGGCAATTAAGGGTATGACCAGTAAAGCGCCCACCAGCACAAACACCAAGCCAATCAAAAGCCGTCTTAGCCAAGGCTGATCGCCAATGCGCTGTTGATGATTTGTTTTGCTCTGCGCCATAATTAACTGCCTTGTAAACGTTTAAGGTAACGGGTTTGCCAAATATTCGCGGCAAATAACAGCACTAACGACGCCATTAAAATCACTGAAGCAATGGCACTGGCAGCGGCATAATCAAACTCTTGCAAGCGGACAAAAATCATTAAGCTGGTCACTTCACTTAAATACGGCATATTGCCGGCAATAAAAATCACTGCGCCAAACTCACCTAGACTGCGAATAAAGGACAACATCACCCCCATCACTAAAGCGGGCCACAGGGCCGGAAAGATCACACGACGAAACACCGTCCAATCTTTAGCACCCAAGCTCAGAGCAGCTTCTTCATCACCTGAATTGAGGTCTTCCATCACCGGCTGAACATTACGCACCACAAAAGGCAGGCTGGTAAACAACATGGCAACCATAATCCCCAAAGGGGTATAAGCCACTTCAATGCCTATTTTGGCTAAACCTTGGCCATACCAACCACTGGTAGAAAATAAAGCTGCTAAAGTAATACCTGCTACAGCGGTAGGGAGCGCAAACGGCAAATCCACCAAGGCATCAATTAAGCGCTTACCTGGGAAGGTGTAACGCACCAACACCCAAGCCACCAACAAACCGATCACGCCATTTAATAATGAAGCCCCAAACGCCATCAGCAAGGTCACTTTATAGGACGCTACAACCCGTGGATCACTGACCACTGCCCAATAATCCGTCCAGCTCATACCTGCTGTTTGAATCAATAAACCACTGAGCGGTAACAGCAACACCAGGCTAATAAAAAACAGGGAAATTCCTAGACTCAGTGCAAAACCCGGCAGAACGTGTCTGCCGGTGACTTGCAAGCTATTACCAATAAGGCTGGCAGCTGTCATATCGAATTACCGACGCTGTAACTGATCAAGCTTACCGCCACTGGCAAAATGCACATCCATGGCATTGTTCCAATCACCGGCAATCTCCTCAATGGTCTGCAGCTTTAACTCAGGAAACTGCTCAGCTGTTTCAGCCTTCACCACAGGATCGTGGACACGGTAGTTAAAGCTGGCCAATAAACGCTGGCTATCTTCAGTATAAAGGTGCTTAAGGTAGGCGTTGGCCAGCTCAAGATTACCATTGCGTTCAGCAGCTTTTTCCACCACAGCTACCGGGAACTCAGCTAAGAAACTGCTGGAAGGGATAACAATTTCAAACTCTTGCTCTGGGAACGCTTGAATAACGCCTTGTATTTCCGATTCAAAGGTCAGTAGCGCATCACCGATGCCACGTTCAACAAAAGTATTGGTTGCGCCACGGCCACCGGTATCAAATACCGCAACTTGACCTAAAAAATCACGTAAAAACGCATCCACTTGTGCTTCATCGTTATTGAATTTTTGTTGCGCATAACCTAAAGCGCCTAGGTAGCTGTAACGGCCATTGCCTGAGGTTTTTGGGTTGGGCAGAACTAAAGCAACGTCCTCACGGGTCAGATCATCCCAGTCTTTAATATTTTTAGGATTATCTTTGCGCACCAAGAACGCCATGGTGGAGTAGTACGGTGAGCTGGCATTGGGGAACTTGCTGCGCCAATCTTCTGCAACCAGCTTCCCTTTCTCATACAGAATGTCGACATCGGTCACTTGGTTATAAGTCACCACATCGGCACGTAAACCTTGAATAATGGCTTGAGCTTGGCGAGAGGAACCGGCATGGGACTGTTTAATATCAACCCTTTGTCCGGTTTTCTCTTCCCAGTAGTCATTAAAGTGCTCGTTATAGTCGGCAAACAACTCACGAGCAATATCGTAAGAGGAATTCAGCAAGGTCGGCTGATCCGCCGCTGAGGCAATGGGGCTGGTTAAGACTAGGGCTAGGCCTGTGGCCAGCAATGTTTTGCCCAAGCTGGTAATTTTTTTCGGCATCTTGTGTTCCTCTTCGGAGATAGTTCAAAACATGCTGTTTAGACTAGTCTCGAGCAAGAGTTATAACAAGAGTCGTATCTATATCATTATAGAATATGCAAAGCTCAAAAACATAATAGGCAAAAACAGCCTGTGATAGCAGTAAATAAAATCAATTACGCCTGGACGTGATGCTCAACGACAGCAACGAACTCATAACTTTCTTATTGATTCTGTGGTTCAATCTGCAGTACTCGCCGCTCTACTAAACTTCGGCAATGCCATCTCGAAAAGAAGCGGCATCATCCATTCTGCTGCAGCGGCAAAGTTTTGACCCTTGATCAGCGATACCGCTCAAGCTCTCGCTCTTTCCCTGCAGTTTAAGTGTCGAGCCACTGGAAAATTTCAGTGCTAATCTGTGGGAAAAACCTTCCGCCAACCGTCCAGTGACAACAGTTGCGGATTTCCACTAACTGACCACGGGAGCCGAAGCGTTGGGCAATGCTGCGCTGCACGCTGATTGGGGTAATTCGATCAACAGTACCGCCAATAATCAGCACTGGGCATTGAATCTGTGCGGTATTAACGTAGGCTGTCGAGCGACGCCCTAGCAGCAACCCCATGCTGATTTGTAAGGTTGCCTTACCCGACTCATAAGTGCTTCTGGCATAAATCTCCTGCTGCAGAGCTGCGCTTTGCGTATTGGCAATTCCGTAGCGAATACTTGCCAGTTGCACTTCAGTGATGCTGCGCCACAATGGAAATCGCAAGAGATTGCTACCGAAGGTTCTGATGGCCGACACACTCAGCCCGTTGACACCCGCAGGCGCTGCAGACGACAGAAGAATCAGACGCTTACAGGGTATTTGCGCGGCAACCAGCTGCACCAACAATCCACCCATGGAGTGCCCGACCAAGATTGGCGGCGAACTCTGACACTTAACCTGCTCAACGATATAGGCCACATACTCTTGCAGACCCGTTTGCGCCAGCTTTTCTTTACTGGCCGCAGTGTGCTCAGTTTTAGCGCAGTGATATGGCAGAGATAAGGATTCAGCCTCATACCCCTGCTCAACAAAAGCATTATGCACCTCTTGCAGCGCATCCTGATTGCTCCACATACCATGAACCAACAGTACCGGTGGCTTGTCATTATGGCTAGGGGTCATGTTGTGTTTTTATCCTTGTTGTCGTTTTCGTCTGCAGAATGTGTCGCCAATGGCTAATCATGCTTTTTCCTAGCCAGTAAGCTGCACAGGCGCAGCAATTTTTTGTTTTAGCGTGGCTTATGCTGACACAATAAATTTTTGTAGGTCTTGAACGTAAGTCCAACTTAACGGGCCTTATAACGCTGCCTTGCGCTGCTTTCTGCTATCCAGAGCTGTTACTTCAAGACTGCCTGCAGATGTTCAGCAATGGGTTCAATCAGCGCAGAAATATCTTCAAAACGGTGATCACCGTAAGCACAGCTAATAATTGGTAGCTGCTTTTCCTCGGCAAAGGCTTGCGTGTGCACAGCAGGAATCACCTCATCCAACTCACTGACAATAATTAAGCCTTGCGCTTGCGCATTAAACTCTGGATACGAACTGACTCGCTCAAGCGTAAGTTCATAACTGCTGCCATCATAGTTTTGCTGCTGGCCAATATATTTCTTTAGGGTTTGACTGGGGTTAAGCGATGGATTGATGGCGACAAAGGGTAGGTTTAATTTTTCCGCAATATGCGAGGCAGCGTAACCGCCCATGGAGGTGCCAACGATGCCTTGGATATCCCCTGTAGCTGCAACAAACGCTAGGGTGCTTTCCATTACTGCAACAAAACCTTGGCTGTAATCAGGGGCAAACGGCGCCACTTGATCTATGCGGCTCAGTTCAATGTATTTTTTATTGCCAGGTCTAACGCTGGATGCAAACCCATGTAGATACAGAATGCTCATAATTTCTCCTTAAAATTCGACTCTATTAAATAAACAGTTTTTGCGCATTGCATTTTACTGAGCAATATTTTATCGGTTACTTCCCGCTAACGTTGCCGGCATGCAGATATGTACGAGCTAATCAGCACAACCAAGATGATTAAAAATTAGCAAAGCGCATTTAAACTTTTCAGGCAGGCAAGATAATACTAAGCTACAGCCAAAAGACTAGTAAGTCACAAAGCAAGTTAAAACAAGGTAAATAGTCATACGAATTTTTTAATTGTGTATACAGTAGCCAGTAGCTAAGCAATCATGCGTATAAGGAAGACCAGACATGAAATCAGTAGCTTATTCTTCGGTTTTTTTATGGGCAGTTACGAGCATGCTGCTTTCCGGCTGCTCGTCAGAGAGCAACCAGCCACATTCACTAAAACAGCAACACCGACAGGCACCAACAGACACAGGGTTAAAGATCGATTACATCGATAATGAAGTTTCACTGTTGAACTTTGATTTAAGTGAAGAATTTACCCTCACACCAATAAAAACCTATTCACTTTAGCTGCACGCTCAATGTCTAAGTCACTTTAACCGCTCTGTGGGCTGTTAAATACGATGAAAGCCAGTTTTTATGCCTTATGACCTGAACAAGCCGCATGTCGGTCGGTCGCTATTAAAACTGTCTGAATTCTTGCTTGAATAACGCCACTGGCCGGATGCCTGCTCTTTCACAGCAGTAGCAGCAACCTTTAGGCAGAGCTGTTTTTTTCAGCTAGGATCATCTTATGAACACATTAAACAGACGCTGAAAACAATGCTAGCGATTACTGTTGAGCCGTCACCACTATTGCCTTAGCGCTGGCTTTTATTGGGTGGAGTTACGCATATGAGCATCTGGAAAAAATACACTGACACCTCATTGGTGGCGAAGATGTCAGCGGGCTTTTTCTTCGGCATTCTCATTGCTGTGGTCTTTCGCGAACATGCAGCCATTCTGAGCCCCTTCGGGACTATTTTTATCCGCCTGCTCAGTTTAATTGCCATACCGGTGATTTTTTTAACGGTGGTGCTGGCCATTGGCCAGATGAATATCCGCCAAATGGGCCGACTCAGCAGCAAGCTTATTCTTTATTATGCGGCTACCACGGCTCTGGCTGTAGGCATTGGCGTCTCACTGGCGCTGATCTTTAACCCAGGCGCTCATCTGAGCTTGCCCGATGTCATAGTCCAGCCGCCAGACATTCCTCAAGCCTCGGCAATACTGCTAAAAATAGTGCCTAACAATCTGTTTGCGGCCTTCGCCGCTGGCGATTTAATGGCCATCTTGTTTATTGCGATTATCATCGGTATAGCGATGTCTACTATGAGCTATTCGGCCGATGAGCAAAGCAAAGAACATGGCTTATTGCTTGAGCGATTATTCAGCGCCCTTAACCAATTATTTTATAAAATTCTGGCCGGTATTTTACTCTATGCACCCATCGGAGTGATGGCGATCAGTGCTGCCACCTTTGGTACCCAGGGTTGGGCCACACTGAAGTCACTGTTGCTGTTTACCGCCACGTTTTATCTGGGTTTGCTGCTGTTATGGGTGCTGGTCTATAGCAGTTTTATAAAGCTTTCTGGTTATGCGGTACTGCCCTTTTTTGCCAATATTAGAGACGCCTCAGCCACGGCTTTTTTCACCTCAAGCAGTTTGGCCAGCTTGCCAATCGCTATTTTAGCTGCACAAAAAGCTGGGGTATCAGCCAAAACCGCTAACTTTGCCTTACCTCTGGGTGCCATTTTTAACTCAGATGGTGGTGCATTGCGCATGGGGGTTTCTTTGGTGTTTGCCGCTAATATTATGGGCCTGGACCTGGCTTGGTTTGACCTGGCCACTATTGTGGTGATTGGCACTTTACTGTCCATTGGCACCGCAGGTGTGCCCGCTGCGGGTCTAGTGACCTTATCCGCCGTGTTAAGCCTATTTGGTTTGCCCTTGGAAATTGTTGCCTTGATTGCCGGCGTTGATGCCTTAATCGGTATGGGCGGCACCGCTTCTAACGTGGTCGGCGATATCATCGGCGCTGCGGTGATTGATGAGAAAGACTCTGCAATGGTGTAAGCGATTGACAGTCCACTGATGCACCATTTCCCCCCGCTGGTAAGCCAAGAGCACTCTGTATTTGTTGGGCGTTATAAGTGCCCCAACAATATCCATGCGCCGACCCCGATAAGGGTTAGGCCGCCGAAGATTTCTGCTCGATGACCCAGCACGTCACCCACTGTTCGACCTAACATCACACCCAGCGTAACCATAGATGTGGTGGCTAATCCAATTAGAGCCGCTGCAATCAAGATATTGACGTTAATAAAGGCAAGCCCCACCCCCACTGCCATGGCGTCAATGCTGGTGCCTATTGCAGTCAGTGAAACTTTAAGAAAGGAGTGTCGCGACGGCTTTTCTACCTCTGCCGCACTGGGCTTTATGCCTGCATAGATCATATGCAAACCCAGCGCCAGCAATAGAAAAAAGGAGATCCAATGGGCCCAGGCCTGCACATAGACTGATGCCGATTTGCCGATCAACCAACCGATTAAAGGAGTTATTGCTTCGATTGCACCAAAAATCAGCCCCATTCTCAGGGCTTCGGAAAAGCGGGGTTTTTTTAGGCTTGCGCCCTTAGCGATCGCAGCAGCAAAGGCGTCGGTGGATAAAGCCAAGGCAAGTAAAAGAAGAGCAATTGGGTTCATAAGATATCTCCGGTCGGGCTTGCTGAGTCCACGATATAGCCACACGCCCGACCTCAGGCATGAGTATATCGATGGTCTCGCCAACCGAGAGGTGTCCGCACCATGGCATTTGGCCAAGTATGTTGATACGAACGCTTCCAACAATCAGAAGTAGGCTACTCCCCAAAGAGAGCGCTACTTTATCAATAGCTTAGAGCACAAGTCCAGCTTTGCCGGTGTTCATCTGATTTAACTGAAGATTCACTGCCGTACCCTACTTAATATGCATCAAGGTTTAGCGACTGTGGTCAGTGCATGGATAATAAATAACGGATGATTCCAGGCCATAAAAAAACCGCAAACACATGTATATTTGCGGCTTGTTGCTTGTTGCTTGCACAGGCAACACTTGAGTTGAATTTTATGTTGTCTCTGCGCTCAAGATGCTTTTAAGAGCAGCAATCAGCCAAATTTAATTGGAGAGAACCCGCGACAGAAACGCCTGGGTGCGTTCATTTTGCGCATGATCAAACATCTGTTCCGGCGTACCCTCTTCAACGATACAGCCTTCGTGGATATAAATAACACGGTCGGCCACTTCGCGGGCAAAACCCATTTCGTGGGTGACCACAATCATGGTCATGCCTTCTTTAGCTAACTCACGCATCACATCCAAAACCTCACCCACCATTTCTGGATCAAGGGCTGAGGTGGGTTCATCAAATAACATTAAGCGCGGCTCCATGGCCAACGCTCTGGCAATTGCCACCCGCTGTTGTTGTCCACCAGACAACTGACCGGGATGCTTATGAGCTTGATTGGCAATCCCTACGCGCTCTAAGAGACGCTCAGCTTCAAGGGCCGCAGCTTTTCGACCCTGATGTTTAACCTTCATCGGCGCCAGCATAATATTGTGCTGCACGGTTAGATGCGGAAAGAGATTGAACTGCTGAAACACCATCCCCACTTCTTTACGTATGCTATTGAGCGCTTGTTGGCTTTTTCCATGCGCGGCGAGGGTTTGTCCATCCACCACCAGCGCTCCGGAATTATACTCTTCAAGACCGTTAATGCAGCGAATCAGGGTCGACTTGCCCGAGCCACTGGCGCCGATAATCACCACTACCTCGCCTTTTTCCACTTGCAGATCAATGTCTCGCAACACATGGAGTTGACCAAAGTACTTATTCAGCTGCTGCATATTGACAATATAAGACATGGCGCGACTCCTCAGACGGCTGACTTGCCGCTGTGCTCATACAGACGCAGCAGAAGGGAAAGGGATAAAGTGATTGCCAGATACATCAGCGCTACGGCGAAGTACACCTCAAAGGCAGTAAAAGTGTTGGCAATATACACCTGGCCTTGGCGCACCAATTCACCCACGCCAATCACAGAAAACAGCGAGGTGTCTTTGATGCTGACAATGGCTTGATTACCCAGCGGTGGAATCATGCGGCGAAACGCCTGCGGCCACGTCACATACCAGAAGGTCTGTACCCGCGATAAACCTAGGGAGACGCCAGCCTCCTGTTGGCCTTTAGCAATAGACTGCACCCCACCACGAACCACTTCTGAAATATACGCAGCGGAGTTCAACGCAATTGCCACAATGGCTGCTGTGACCGGATCGATTGGCGCGCCGATTAAATCGGGCAAACCGTAAAAGATAAAGAGCACTTGGACCAGAATTGGCGTGCCACGGAAAATTTCGATGTAAGCCGTTGCTGGCCAGCGCAGATACCATTTTTTATTCAGGCTTAATAAGCCAAATATGATTCCTAAAAAGAAACCGATAAGCAGACCGCCAAAGGAGATCATCAGGGTATAAGGCAGGCCTTTTAATAGAAAAGGAATCGAGTCAATTGCTGCCTGCCAGTCAAATTGGAACTGGTTGTCCACGTGAAAATGCTCCACCAACGATAGGGAAAGACCGGGGATAACTCCGGTCTATATCTGAGTTACTGACTGTCTGGCATTTCACCGAACCACTTTTCATAAATGGTTTTGTAAGTGCCATCAGCTTTGATCTCAGCCAGAGCCTGATTGACTTTTTCCACCCAAGGACTGCCATCCACTAACGCAATTCCGTATTGCTGCCCTTCATACAAAGGACCAATGGTTTTAGTGCGGCCTTGGCCTTTGGTGCTGGAGAAATAGCCTACGTTTGGTGCATCATAAAACACTGCATCAATAGCACCGGACATCAATGCCATATACATATCAGAGCTGCCAGGGTAAGGCGTGATGGTGCTGTCTTCGCCTAATTTACTCACCAGAAAGTCATAACTGGTACTCCCGATTTTAGTCCCCACTTTTAAACCTTTAAGATCTTCAACTGCTTTGACCTTATCGTTGTTAGCCCGTACGAGAATACGCAGGCCTGAGTCATAGTAAGGATCGGAGAAATCCACGATCTTTTCTCGCGCTTCGGTGATGGTAATGCCGGCTAAGGCAACATCCACACTGCGGGTTTGTAAGGCAGGAATAATACCGTTGAAGTCCATGGTATTAAGATCGTATTCAAAGCCGGCGCGCTGGGCCACTTCGGCCAGAATATCCATATCAAAACCGATCATTTCACCAGTTTTGGGATCCATCATTTCAAAGGGTACAAAGCTGGGGTCAGTGACCGCTTTTAGGGTGTCAGCATTGGCTAAAGTTGCCGCAGAAGTGAGAACGAGACCTAAACCTAAAGCTTTTATCCATTTCGTGCGCATGTTAACTCCTTAGTCCTGACCACTTAATACTCGATCAAGATCTTTTATTATTATTTAACAATCTAGCGAAAGTCGTGCAAAAGACACGATACTACGAAGTTATAGCGGGTAACAGGATTGATTATATTTAAGTGTACTTCTAACAACTTCCGGTTGGACGCAAGCAGTGACTTAAATAGCTGTTTGTAGTGCAGGCAAGCATTCGCATTGGTTGTGCTTTTACTTGGCGAGTATTGTGCTAAACGGGCTTATGGATCTTGCTATAATTTGGCGATTAAACAACTGCAAATATACTTTATTAACAGTGATATTTATGTGAGCAGGATTTAACGCAACTGCCTTCAGCTGAGGTTGAGGTTAACTTTCTAGTACTGTTGCTAACTGTTAAAAAACCTTAAAAACTCTCGCTCTTCGAGCTGGGCTTGATGCAGACTGACTGCTCTAAAATGCACTGCACTGCCAGGTAAGCGCTGGGCCAATGCATCTAGGCTACGATGGGTGACTGCACCCAGTTTTGGATAACCGCCGATAGTTTGTCGATCATTTAATAGAATAATCGGTTGCCCATCGGCAGTGACCTGAATGGCGCCTAAGCTGATTCCTTCGGAAATTAACTGCTCACCGATCACCTCTAACCGTGGACCGTCGATGCGTGCACCCATGCGGTCGCTGTGTGGGCTGAGGTGATAGGTTTCAGTAAAAAAGCGTGCCAGGCTGGTGGCGGGAAAACGATCAACTTGTGCCCCTAAAATCACCTCAAGAACCAAAGGCTGTTGATAATCTGGAATCATCTCTGCCGGCACTCGAAAGCTGAGTTGGCTTAGTTCACCTCCTGTGAGTGAACGACACGGCAGCAGATCACCGTCAGCAACTTTTTGGCCATTCTCATACTGGCCACCGGTGCCTTCACGCATCACTGTGGCGCAACTGCCACCAAGGTTTTGCGGCACAGTAAAGCCACCACTGACAGCTAAGTAACTGCGCAAACCTGTTTTCGGCACTCCCAGTTGTAACTGATCGCCCGGTGCAAGATTAATACTGGCCCACAGCGGCTGTGGCTGACCATTCAGGGTCAAAGGCACCTGTGCACCGGTAATAGCGATTCGGGTTGCCACCCTGCTGACTAACTGCAGACCCGCAAAAGTGATTTCTAAGGCCGGCGTATGGTAGGCATTACCGAGTAAACGGTTGGCCCACGCCCAAGCATGGCGATCCATCGCACCACCCGTGGCTAAACCCTGATCCATCACCTGGCTGCGTCCGGCATCTTGCAGCAAGGTTAAAAACCCCGCTTTGACAATCTGTAAACCTTGCCTGGGCTGAGCTTCTGGCTTAGTCATCTAATTGCCCACCTAAGGCTCGATATTCCGCAAAATCTATTGCTCTAAACTTAACCTGCTGACCGGCCTGCAAAAGGCTGGCGGGCTCGCGCTGAGGGTCAAATAGAGTCAGCGGAGTGCGACCAATTAAGTTCCAACCCCCCGGTGAAACCAAGGGATACAGTGCCGTTTGAGTATCAGCAATGCCTAAGCTGCCGGCAGCCACCTTAGCTCTGGGCGTGGTCAGGCGCGGCGCGGCCAATTGTTCGGGCACTTCACCTAAATAAGCAAAGCCCGGAGCAAAGCCTATGGCAAAGACTTGATACGGCTGACTGGCATGCAGCTCAATCACCGCTGGCTGGCTCAGCCCCGCACGCTTAGCAATGCGCGGTAAATCAGGACCCACTTGTTCGTCGTACCACACTGGAATTTCAATGATCTGCGCTGCACGCTCTGCTGCTGCAGTAGGTGCTAGGTTATTTAAGATGGCGGCAACATCAGCCATTAGACTGGCCAAGTCATCGCTGAGTAAATCATAGCGCAACAGCACGGTGGTATAGGAAGGCACCGCATCCAGCAGACGTGAGCCGAGCTGCTGGCGTAATGCCTGTGTCGCTTGCTGAATAGGTTCGACCAAAGCCAGATCAATGCGCTCAGCAAAGTGCAAGGTAATGGTATCCACACCGCTGACCTCGTAGCGCCAGTGCATCAGGCCTTGGCCTCTGCTAAAGCTGCGCGAATGGCTTTAACCGCTTGAACGGACTCAGGATTGTCGCCATGCACACAAAGAGTGTCGGCTTCGAGGATTAACTCTGCACCAGTTAAAGTTTGAATGGCTGCACCTGTGGCTAACTTTGTTGCCTGCTCAACAATTTTCTGTTGCTGCTGGTACACCGCACCCGGCAGATTTCTTGAAACAATAAAACCCGCTTGATCATAGGCGCGGTCGGCAAAGGCTTCTAATAATAAGGGTACTTTGTATTCGGCACACAGCTGTTTTAAGGCAGTATTGTTGGCGGTGGACATGGCCATTAACGCCAGCGGTACAGGGGTGCGATTAATCGCCACCAAGACAGCTTTTAGCACAGTGGTATCGCGCATCATATCGTTATAGAGCGCACCATGGGGTTTGACATAGGCCAACTGACCGCCTTCTGCCGCGGCAATATTTTGTAGCGCACCAATTTGATACAACACCATGGCGGTTATTTCACCGGGGGCACAGGCCATTGAGCGACGACCAAAGCCTTGTAAGTCTGGATACGCTGGATGTGCGCCTAAGCTAACGTTATGGGACAAGGCTAAGCGTACCGTTTTTTGCATAACCATGGGGTCACCGGCATGGAAGCCACAGGCGATATTGGCTTGGTCAATCAGCGGCATCACTTCCGCATCAGAACCCATGGTCCAAACAGCAAAGCTTTCGCCTAAATCACAATTCAACAGCATTGACTCTCCCACTCCCTAACTTGATCCACAGCAATCTAATCCACTGCCTTTATTCGCCCTAGAACTTTTAGTCAATCCATTCACTTAGATAGACAACCTAAACCATTTGCTGAGCACCAGCCGCCTGACTAGCGAATGATCTATATTGATACCAATAATGCAACGCTAACAAGCCTGCAGACAAAATCAGCGGTCTTTTAAAGTGTTTTTTTCACCCACTGAACTAAGCTTTCCTTACCCAACTAAAGCAGTTCTCCAGTCTTATCTTGACTCAATTTCTTCCCCTGCCCAGCTGCAACCTTATCTTAGTACTTGCCTCAACAGCCTAAACATAGCGCTGTCAAAACTTGCCGCCTGAGACAGACTATACTAGGACTCTAGCAGCAAGTTCAGCGTCCACTGATTAAACTACAATGGGTATTGGCAGTCGTCTGAGACAGTTTGACTTATTTAAGCAGCCAAATCCTTGCCAGTTATTGTCGCCAATAGAAGTATCCAGCTCCATTCAGACGGTAGCACCTCAGCAGTATAAGCCAATAACAGCAATTGTTCGGTGTACCGCAGTGCTGTATCAAGTAAGCTGCCGCTGCTCTATCAGAGTATCGCTCAAGCATCTCTATTAGCCGATCACCTGAGTTTTTAAGCTGGCTTATTTATCCTCAGTGCTGACTGTTTGCAGATAAATCAGCACAGCCGCAACACATTAAAATAACCTTAACTTACACACTATGGAGACTCTTATGATGAACCTATTAGAAGGCAAGCGCGGGCTTGTTATTGGCATTGCCAATGGTGACTCAATCGCTGCGGGTTGCGCCCGTGCCTTTGAAAAGGCCGGCGCGCAGTTGGCCGTGACCTATCTCAATGACAGAGCCAAACCTTTTGTGCAGCCAATCGCCGACGACGTCGGTGCTGATATTTTTTTGCCCTTAGATGTGGAAGATGATGCGCAACTGGATGCGCTTTTTCAGCAGATTGAAACCCAGTGGGGACAGCTGGATTTTCTGCTGCACTCGATCGCCTATTGTCCGCAGGAGGACTTACACGGCCGCGTGACAGATTGCTCACGGGCCGGTTTTGCTCAGGCCATGGATATCTCCTGCCATTCTTTTATTCGGCTGGCGAAAAAAGCCGAACCCTTAATGAAAAATGGCGGCTGTCTGTTGACTGTGAGTTATTACGGTGCAGATAAAGTCATCGATCATTACAACGTCATGGGCCCGGTCAAAGCGGCGCTTGAGGCATCGGTACGCTATCTGGCAGCGGAACTTGGCCCCAGCGGTATCCGCGTTAATGCCCTGTCCCCGGGACCGATGAAAACCCGTGCAGCGTCCGGTATTGCCTATTTCGACAAGCTGATTGACGATGCCCGAGCGCGCGCACCGCAGCGCCGTCTAGTGACCCTTGAAGACGTCGGCAATATGGCCGTGGGTCTGGTCAGCGACTATGCATGCAATGTGACGGGCAATATTGCTTTTGTTGATGCTGGCTACAATGTGATGTCTTAGTGATAAGCAGTAACAGATGCCTACCCCTCAAACACAACACTTCTATTAGATTAAAAGAGCTGGGTTGGCTGACTACCGAGCCCATAGCTGGGGTGATTATGTCACTGGATTCCGCACCCGTGTCGCTCATAATCCGCATCTGTGTCGCCCATAAATGAGCGACCTACAGTAAGTGTCTGCATATCTACACTTAAGGTAGCTAACGTTGAGCGCTGCTCTTGCTTAGAGCAGCGACAACGTCAGATTTAAACTGCGCAACCTTAGGGAATCAACACATAGCGACCTGGTGCATCTTCCAGCGGCGTATATTTCTCACTACCGATTTCAGGCAACTCACCACGTTTGCCAGCATGCACACGCAGCCAGTCTTCCCAAGCAGGCCACCATGAACCCTCTTTAGACGGAGTGGTAGCCACCCATGTATCAGGATCTACATAGGCATCAGCGCTCGCCAGTGTGCGCAATCGATAGCCACGCTTCACATTTAACTCAGGCGGATTAATCACGCCCACATTATGGCCACCGGTAGTCAAGCAAAAAGTAACATCCACGTTCGGCGTCAACTGCAGTACTTTGTACACCGCAGGCCAAGGCGTAACTGTGTCACGCTCTGTACCAACGGCAAACACAGGGACACGGATATCCGAGACTGCAATGGGCTTGCCATCCACTTCATAGCGCCCTTCGGCTAAATCATTATTCAGATAAAGACTGCGCAGGTACTCGCTGTGCTGCCGATAAGGCATGCGCGTAACATCCAGACTCCAAGCGTCGAAGTCATTAATAGATTGACGCTCCCCCATCAGGTACTCACGCTCACGGCGCGACCACAGCAAGTCACGGGAGTTCAGCAAGGTAAAGGTGTTGGACATTTGTTTGCCGTCCAAATAACCTTTTTTGGCCATCATGCTGTCCAGAAAAGCCAGCTGACTTTCATCAATAAACAGACCTAGCTCGCCCGGATCAGTGAAATCAAGGGCTCCTGCTAACAGTGTCAGCGACTTAAGACGATCATCCTTGGATCGAGCCATCAGCGCTGCCGCCATGCCCAGCAAAGTACCGCCTAAGCAATAGCCAACAGCTTGGATCTTGCGGTTGGGCATAATCTCCGACACTGTATCGATCGCTGCCATAACGCCGGTTTTTAAGTAGTCGTTCAGACCAACATCGCGATCGCTGGCATTGGGATTACGCCAGGACACCATAAACACGGTGTGGCCTTTTTCCAGCAAGAATTTGACCATTGAATTGTGTGGTGACAGATCAAGAATGTAATACTTCAAGATCCACGATGGCACCATCAGGATCGGCTCGGCAAATACCGTGGCGGTTTGCGGGCTGTATTGAATCAACTCAATCAAATTATTGCGAAACACCACTTTACCGGGCGTGATCGCGACTTCATGACCGGGGCGGAAGTTTTCCGTACCTGGCATTGGCTGTTTAGTCAGCATGCGTACTGCATCTTCCATCCGATGCTGTACACCTTTCATCAGACTGGCACCTCCAGATTTAAGTGCAGCCTGCTGTACTTCTGGGTTAGTCGTGACAAAGTTTGAGGGAGAATACAGGTCTAAGATTTGCCGTACAGCAAAGGTAACCTGATTCTCATGGTGCTTCGCTACCCCTGGTACGTTAGTGGTAGCACATTGCCACCATTCTTGATTGAGTAGGAAAGATTGGTAAATCAGAGCATACGGCCACTGCTGCCAATGCTTTGATTTAAAGCGACGGTCCTGCGGTAATGGCTCAACGCAGGGTTCTGCATTAACCTGCAGGCAGTTAACTGCCTGCTGATTCAAACGCATCCAGTGGTCAGTTGCTTTGGTTGCCAACTCCAAACATTTACCAGGAGAAATCGCCAGATGGATCAGCCAATCGGAAAAAGCATCCGCCATCGACACCGGTGATAAACCCGATGTCAGCTGTCCCATTTGAGCATGTGCTGCCCGATCCAAATCTCGGGCGATATCAGTACTCTTTTTAGAACTGTTCATCGCAAACCTCGTAATAAAAATATTCTCACAATCAATAAAGTGTATTGATCATGTGCCAAGGCTCTCCGCCAAGCAAACAGTGCGATAACAATCCTCACCCACCAGCGTTAACACGCTCATTAGAATCAGGGTACGCGTCGCAAAAGCTTGCCTTTGCCAAACGAACACCAAAAGCTATGAATATAATTGCCGTTCCAACCGCAATGCCAATGGCCAGACAGCCCACCCAGTGTGAGCGTATGCACTACCCCACACTAGCAAACCCTCTCAGAAAATCAAATCAAGATCTAAGCGACAAATAGCCGCAACTGACACAGCTTAGGTACCGATTAAAGCAAGTCACCCTCTTCGCTCAGTAGCAAAGCCAATAAGCATCAGTCTCTTCCGCTCTTTAGCTAAGCAATCCATAACTCTAGGGTACTTTTCACTAAGCCTTATTAGCGCGGCATCATAGGCTTTTTGGGCGCTCTCACGCGCCTCAGCCATCCAAATATCATACAGTGCTTCCTTCATTTTTAGCTGTACTGCTTTACGGCAATCGGGCTAGGGTTGCTCCCCATGAGTTTGCAGTAGCTATTGCCCCTCTGCTTCAACGGCTTGCGCAATGAGCTGCTGGCCAAAGGGCACTCACTGTTCACGCTTATCGAAACCCATTCGTTGGAGTGCCCCTTATGACTCAGGCCAGCTAGGTCTGCTCTTCTGTCAAAAGCAGGTCAGCTTCAACTGTACGTTTGTCCGCGGCAATATAGGTGTAAACCACAGGCACAACATAAAGGGAAATCAGTGCTCCAATGGCCAGTCCGCCAGCAATAACCAGACCAATGGCAAAGCGGCCCACTGCGCCCGGGCCGGTAGCCAGCAGCAACGGCATCACGCCAATCACAGTGGCCGCCGAGGTCATGATAACCGGACGTAAACGGATGCTGGAGGCTTTCTTCACCGCCTCGATGCGGCTCAGACCTTCATTTTGCTGGACGCCGTTGGCAAACTCCACAACGAGAATGCTTTGCTTGGTAATCAGACTGATCAGCGTAATCAGGCCCACCTCGGTATAGATATTCAGCGTCGTCAGATTGAAATAAACAAACACCAACGCACCAAACACCGACATGGGCACTGCCACCAGCACGATCCACGGGTCACGAAAGCTGCCAAACTGACCGGTCATCAGCAGGTACACCAGCAACACCGCCAGCACAAAGCTGATAATCACGTCGCTGCCCTGCTGCATGAGCTGACGCGATTGGCCGCCATAGTCAACCCCAAAGCCTTCTGCCAGCTCGCTCTGCACCAGCTGTTCCAGCGTAAGCAATGCTTGTCCCAGTGGCACACCCGGTGCGGCAATGCCCTGCAGGGTGACCGAATTCAGCTGCTGGAACTGCGGCAAAAACTGCGCCTGTACCGTCTGCCGTGCATCCACCACTGTACCCAATGCCACCGGCTGACCGCTGGCACTGCGCAAATAGTACTCATCCAAGGCATTGATGTCGGCCCGCAGCACATCCGGTACCAGTGGAATCACCTGATAACTGCGGCCCGACATCTCAAACCGGCCGCTCATGCCCTCACTGAGCAGGGCGTTCAGGTTCTGGCCGATATCACGCATGCTCAGGCCCAGTGTGGCCGCCACATCGCGCTTGATTTCCAGCTCAATGGCCGGTGCATCTAGGTTCAGGTTTTTCTGCAGGAAAGCAAACTGTCCGGTAGCCATGGCCTTGCCGATCAGCTCGCCAGCAGCGGCATCCAGCGTTTCATAATCCAGCGCCGACGTCAGCACAAACTGGATGGGCAAACCCGAAGCACCGGGCAACACCGAGGAAGAAAAAGCCACCGCGTTGAGCCCAGCAATGCTGCCCAGATCAGCCTGTGCTTGCGGCATCATCTCCATCTGTGTGCGCTCGCGCTCGCTCCAGTTTTTCAGGTTGGCACCGCCAAACACGGCGTTGGCACCTGCACCGCCCTCCGGTGCCACACCGCTGATCTGCCACACTACCCGGGTTTCCGGATACTGGCTGAACAGCTCTTCGATCTGCGCGTTATAAATGTCCAGATAGTTGCGCGTGGCGGTGGCGGGCCCTGTTCCAGCGTACAGCAGCGTGCCCTGATCCTCATCCGGTGCCAGCTCGGACTGGCTGCCAAGAAACAGCAGCGGCAGGCTGACCAGCACCACCAGCGCAACCAGCAGGATCAGCGGGCGTACCGACAGTGCCACATCCAGCGAGCGCTCATAACCACGGCGCAAGACGGCAAACGCCTGCTCCAACAGCCGGACCAACCCTTGCTCTGGCGTTTTGCGCAGCAGGCGTGCACACAGCATGGGTGTCAGGGTCAGCGCCACTATGCCGGAGAACACCACCGCCGCTACCAAGGTAAAGGCAAACTCGGTAAACAATGCGCCCGTTAACCCGCCCATGAAACCAATGGGCAGAAACACCGCCACTACAGTAGTGGTCATTAGCAGAATGGGCATGGTCAGCTCGCGGGCACCCTGAAAGGCCGCCTGCATGGGCGTTAGCCCGTCATCCACCAGCCGCTGAATGTTCTCCACCATGATGATCGCATCATCCACCACCAGCCCGATGGCCAGTACGATCGCCAGTAATGTCAGCAGATTCACGGTAAAGCCCAATGCCAGCATCAGCATGCCAGCGCCGACAATCGACAGTGGGATGGCCAGCGTCGGCAACAACAGAGAGCGCAGTGAGCCAAGAAATATATAGATCACCGCCACCACGACCAGCAGGGTAATGCTAATGGTGATGAGCACTTCCTTCAGCGACGCATTGATGAACAGGCTGGCATCGTAGGGCACGCCGATCTTGATGCCGGGCGGCAGTGACTGGCGCAACTCGTCCAACACCCGATGCACACCGCTGGCCACATCCAGTTCGTTGGCTTCCGGCGTGGCGTTGATGCCGATGGACACCGCCCGATGACCGTCAAAAAACGACATCTGGTTATAATTTTGTGTATCTAGCGTCACACTGGCTACATCTTCAAGACGTATCACACGGGTGCCGTGAGTACGCACCACCAGTTGCCGAAACGCCTCAGCATCATGCAGCGAGGTGGTGGCGTTGATCGACTGCTGGCGCAGCGGGTTGCGCGTCTGGCCAATGGCCGAAACAAAGTTATTGGCCGCCAGCGCCTCGGTCACGTCCGTTGCGGTAATGCCTCGCGCAGCCATGCGTACAGGATCCAGCCAGACACGCAGCGCATAGGCGTTGGCGCTGGGGTCTACTCCGGCCGGCACCACAATGGTGGTCCCTACGCCCTGCACAGTATGAATATGTGGGTTGGCCACGCGCACTACATAGTCGTTGATCTGGGCATGGGTCAGCTCGTCGCCGTAGATCATGATCCACATCATCGCATCCGCACCACCCACCTTGGAGTCGATGCTCGGGTCCAGGCTGCCATCGGGCAGCTGATTGCGCACTTGGTTAACCTTGGCCAGCGTCTGAGCCACGGCCGCGTCAGAGTCATAGCCCAGCTCCATTTCCAAAGTAATGGTGGAGCTCCCCTGCTCGCTGGTGGAGGTCATGTAGTCAATGCCCGAAGCACTGGCCAGCGCCTGCTGCAGCGGTGTGGTCACATAGGCAGCCACCGTCTCAGGCGAAGCACCCGGATAGTAGGTAGTGACTGTAATTTGGGTGCTGGTAATGTTCGGATACTGGCGCGTTTCCATCTGCGTCCAAGCACGCAGACCTAGCAGCACGATCATCAGACTAAGCGCTACTGCCAGTGCCGGCCGACGAATGAAGAAACCGGCAAAGTTCATGGTCCACCCTCCTCTTCCGGAGCAACCGCACTACCTTCACGCAGTTTATTTTGGCCGGCAGTTACCACCTTGGTACCGGCTTCAAGACTGGCCGCATCCAGCAGCACCCTGCCATCGCGCTGCGCCAACACCTTCACCACTCGAGCGTGGGCAACCTGTCCGCCGTACTCACCCTCGACCACGGTATAGACAGAGTCACCAAAGGTGCTGAACACCAATGCCGTTTCGGGTACAGCAATGCCACTTTTTGAGGTGCCGGGGTTCAACGTGACATGGCCAAACATGCCCGGACGCAACTTGCCCTCCGCATTATCCAATGTGGCCTGCACGGCCAGGTTGCGGGTATCGACATCCAGTGCTGGAGCAATGGCGGTCACCTTGCCGGCAAGCTCCTCACCCGGCTGGGCTGCAGTCTGGAAACGGACTTTCTGTTCCACCTGCAGCTGTGAAATAACCTCCTGGGGAAGGGTGAAATCAATCAGCAAGGGGTTCAGCTGCTGCAGGTCGACAATCGCCGTACCGGGGGCCACATACTGACCCAAACTGACCTCGCGAATACCCAATACGCCGTCAAAGGGCGCGGTAATGCGCAGCTTGTTCAGAGTCGCACGGTCATTGGCAACAACAGCGGCAGCCACATCACGGTCGCGCTGGCTGGTTTGCAACTGTTCGCGGCTGATGGCGCTGGAAGGCGCAAGCTTACGGGCCCGGGCCAGATTAGCATCGGCCAGTTTAAGCTTGGCCTGATTGGACAGCAGCGAGGCACGCTGACTGGAATCGTCCAGCTGCACCAACAAGTCACCTTTGTTCACTGCAGCGCCAGACTCGAAAGCAACCTGGGTTACGTTACCGGCAATCTGCGCGCTGATCTGCGTACCCTGCACCGCCCTTAGGGTGGCTACAACACGAATGCGGTCATCCCAAACGGCTGCCTCCGCACTCGCTACCGATACGACCGCCGCCGGCCAGCCCTGCGCCGCCGCACGCTCGGCGGCCTTGCGTTCCTGATACAGTTTACCGCCAAAAATGCCGGCAAAGACCAAAACAAGTACCAACAAACCAACCAGCCAGCGAACCGTACGTGTAGCCATAACGTTTCCTCACCCTTATTGAGCCGGCCTGCCAGCTGCTCCCAGAACTGCATACCGCACCGCTTGCAAATACCCAGAGCCGGAGTAACGAAATGCTTCAAGCATACAATAGAATCAGGTTTCGGGCGAAATGGCGGAAAAATAACGCCGCCCAGCTCACTGGTGGAGAAAATTGCTGCGTGTTTTTGCATAAGGAGCCTCTGAATAACGTTACCGAGGACGCTAGCACAAGGCAGAAACGTACGAAAAAGCGCAGTTTACACCGAGCAAATGAGCATTTTATTCGCTTCGCTCACCCCTGCGGGGCCGTGCTAAAGCACGTTTAACCAAAAGTTGTGAGTACGTTTTTAACGCAGTGATAGCTATGCAGGTAGTTATTCAGAGGCTTCCAAGCAAAAGGCAACAGTTATGTATTGAATCGCTACAAACCCATATAATTACTGATATTCACTCAGCACAGACTGCATCGACTCGCGCACCCAGTCTCTTAACTGTGCAGGTTCCAGTACTACCAGCCCCTCACATTGACTCAATATCCACCACCGCAACTGCATGCTATCCAATACCTGTGCTTCCAAGATAAAGTGGTCTGGTTTTTTTTCATCAGCAATCAAACTCTGATTGTCAGATAAAGCTGTTTCAGCGAGATGGTCTGCCATCCAGGAAGTTACGCGAAGTTTTAATTGCAGTGCCTTTTCCTCCGGTAACGTCCACTGCATAGCACCTGTGTTTAAATAGTCATCGATATTGAATTCAGGAAAAAGCCGTGTGGCTTCATCTAAAAGCTGCACCTGTTCATAACGGTGCAATGCTGTAATGCGCACATCGTCAAACTGATAAAAACGACACAATAAATAAAGCGTATGCCCCTGCTGCACTAAGCCATAGGGATGAATGACACAGTCAGGTTTGCCATTGTAGGTTGCACAAAATTGGCGATTTTCGAGTAACGCTAGATAAATCAACTCGACCGCTTCTGCATTCACTTGTGGCGGCTGCAAAAAATGATGTGGAACCACACGCACCTTATTCATCCAGCCTTGGTACTTGGCAGAATTATGCTTTGCTAGTTGCTCGCCAGCTTCCTGCTGCAAAGGCTCAAGGTGTTGCAAAACCTGCGACGGCAGCAAAGACTGCAAATACTCTACAGCCATAGACAAAGTTAATGCCGTCGCGGTACTCATACCTGGAAATGCGGTACGTTGGCTATCACGACTGAAAGCCCAGCCGACACCTGTCTTACCTCGACCTTGAGGTTCGTTTTGAATAAGTGGGAAATGCGTCGAAAGAGCAGATAGATCACGCTGAATGGTGCGCAAACTCACGGAAAAACCAAAGTCTTCCATGCGACTCCGTAAATCCTGACTGCTAATAAAGCGCGGTTCGCGAGGAATGTTTTGCAGCAGAAGCAGCATGCGTAAAGAAGGTTCAGTCATCAGTGAGTTTCTTATGAGGATTTGATTGTAGGATGCTGCCACACCCTGTGCATGGGCTCAAACATTCACCATGAATAGATGACGTTATTTGACGTTTAATCATGGCATTGTGTCTTCCAAGCTTCAAATAATCTGCATTACCAAGGATACAGTCAGTATGTGTTATTCAATCGGTTTCTCGGCATCATCGATAGTCACAACGAACTTCGTAACAGGAATGTCCTATCGCTACGATCCTAACGGTGAAAATTGCGAGATTAACCCACATCGTCCCATTGCTGATTTTGAGCTGCTAATCGATGCGCCCAGCACCTACCAGCATGCGCTTGTTGAAGATAAGCACACAGTGTTCATCGACAGGTTTGCAAATCAGCGTGAGCTGCCAGACCATTGTTACCAAATCCGTTATCACCAACCCTGTGCTCATCAGGCTTTTCTAGCTTGGGCAGATCAAGTCGTAGATACTTTGCGGCATGCGCTTATACCTAGCTTTCTTTCTTTTGATCTGAATAACTTAGTCGATATTTTACAGGCAGAGCCTAGTAAGCGGTTTAGCTTACAAAGCATTGCGTTTGATGAGATTAACGATCTGGTCCTTACTCATCCTGCACTACGCCATACAAACTCATCGTTATTCGTCATAACCTGCGGACATGCATTTAAATTAGATGTTTATGCAGAGATCACAAGTAGCATTACTGACCTGCTCAAAGAGCATAGTTCTGTATATTTTACAGTGTACGAGTACCCTCATCTGCCGCAGCTCAATATAGCGATGCTGTATGGAACACCCAGCGTAATAAGGTCTGAAAAACCATGAAGAAAATCACTTTAATTTTAGGCGATATAACAGCTATTGCCGTGGATGCCATGGTCAATACCGCACATGCAAGCCTGCAAGGTGGTAGCGGCTTGTGTTACACCATCCATAAAAAAGGTGGTGCTGTACTGCAACAAGAATGTAAGCGTCTGTATGCCGAACATGGCTTGCTAGCCGATAGCGCGGTAGCAGTAACATCAGCTGGCAACTTGCCTGCACACCACGTGATTCATGCTGTGGGTCCACGCTGGCTAGACGATTCACATAACGAAGAACAGCTGCTTTACGATACTTATAAAAACACGTTATTAAAGGCTGATTTAATCCAAGCACAAACGCTTTCAATTCCATCAATCGCCACAGGTATTCATGGTTTTCCTAAGCAAAAAGCTGCACGTCTAGCTATGCAAGCAATGATAAATATTTTACCGCACTACACTCACCTCAACACTGTTTTGCTGGTCAATACTGGCGTTGATAACTGCCAGCTATATCTGCAAGAGTTTGAGAAACTCGCTGAAAAAACAGGCACGGTGCGTTTAGAAAGCTTATTGCCAAGCAGGTTTGAGAAGCTTACGGAATAAATTGTGTACAGGGATTAGATCAGAACACTCCATATTTACACACAGGAAAAGTCTGAGTACAGATGAACCAAGCAATGATTAAAGGCACGTCCTTAAGTATAGATGAGCTACTGACATTATTAGATAAGCTCAAAGACCTATGCTCAAACCCAAAGAGAAAACCGTGTTCTCAATCGGTGGCCGTGGCCATTATGAAAACCCTATTTCTGATGTTTTAGCTTTTTTCCTCGACCCTAATGAAGATCACGAATTGGGGTCATTGGTTGCCCAAGCTATGCTTAAATGCGCTGGAGTACCCGCCGCGCCTCACTCTATCCATGCCATTTATCGTGAATATGTTACCAGTGAGCAAGCGCGTTTAGACTTGGTGTTAGTTGGTGATGATTGGCTGTTGGCCATCGAAAATAAGGTCTATCACACAGCTAACAACCCATTTGATCATTACCAAGAGCACTTAAATAAGAGTTTTCCCGAACACAAGCAGTATTTTATATTGCTGTCGCCTAAAAATGATAAAGCCGAAGGCTGGCACCCTGTTAGCTTTACTGACTTAGCGCAGGCTATTCAAGCGAACATGGCTGAACAAGTGTTAGAGCTGCCGTTTAATAAATGGCACTTCTTTTTACGTGATTTTCTTACCAACTTAAAAAGCCTATCAGGAGCGGATGCAATGGATGACACTACTTTTGAACTGTTACAAGAGAATATGAGCGATATTTATAGGCTGAAAAAAGTTAAAGAAGCATTCAATGAAGAGGTTAAACAGCGTGGCCTTCAGTTACTAACAGAGCAGACAAAAAAAGAGTTTAAAGCAAAAATACAAAATTGGGCGAGTGACACCCTTGCTTATCGATTCAGGCCTGACGAATGGAATAACGAAAACGATGTGGTTTTAGTGGTAGGTTATGGTGCAGAACGCAGTCATAAATTGAGAATCTATGTTGATGGCCCGGAGCTCAATAGGCTTGGCAAAATATTAAATGATGCTGGGTATCCCAGTAACAATTGGGGTGAAAGTAAAGATAAATGGGACTGCTATGAGCTAACAGCTAATTATTCTAGTATTACTGAGAGCTTGGAGGAGTTAGGTAAAGTAGCCAAGCTTGTCGATGACTGGTATGTGGCAAATGGTCTGATTATTGCCCAGTAAGCAGATAATATTTCGGAAGCACTTAGCTTTTGCTGTATGTAGTAGCACCTCTAATTAGGTGGCCAAATTCACTATGCCACTACAGTATCGCGACTTTGTTTTATCGCGTATTTATGACACACCAACCTTAGGTGAGCCTAGCGGGCATAGTGTTGAGCAAGATGAGCAAGATGAGCAATGGCAAACGTCTATTGAACTGCGTCTTATCCCTAACCTGTTATTAACAGCAGAACAGCAAGCATTAATAGCACATGACTTTGCGATGACAAACCAGCAGCTGGTGCTAACAGTACGCCAAGCTTTGGCACAATATAGTGTGCAGCGTTATCAGGCCGCCATTGAAGAGGAAGAAGCTCTGGATTATAAAAAGCACCCGCTGCAACTGCATCCAGAAGACAGGGGAAAATTAGCTCCATACTCTTTTGGTTCTTTCTGAAGCCACACCTCACTCAACCAACAACTAGCCGAAGCGTTGCAAACTAAACAGCACCCAACGGTTGCCTATTCAACAACTGTCGGCGCTCTCGCCAGTCGGGTAAAAACTGGTCCATGTAGGCCATAAAACGGGCGTTGTGGTTGCGCTCTAGAAGATGAACTAACTCGTGCACCACTACATATTCAAGGCAGGCGTGGGTTTTTTTGGCCAGTTCTAAATTGAGCCACAGGCGACGAGCTTCAATGTTGCAACTGCCCCATTTGGTTTTCATCTGTTTAATGCGCCAATCATTAAGCTCAACCTTTAAGCGCGGCAGCCATTTATCAAGCAATTTTGGGATTTCTTGGCCGAGTTCTTGGCGGTAAAAACTGTGCAGCACTTTCGCTCTATTTTCTGCTTTAGTGCCGGGTCGCACCCACAATTGTAAATAATTATCCTTACCGAATTGCACTTGGTGGGCACCGCTGTGCTCAATCACGGCTAAGCGGTAGGCCTTGCCCCACAGGTAGTGGCACTCACCGGACACCCATTGGCGTTCCGTTTGGCGAGCTTGTTGCTGAAACGCCTGCTGCTGTTTTTTAATCCAAGGGATGCGCGCTGCAAAAGCCACACGTATCGCGGTATCAGTGAAACTATTGGGCGCAATCACTTGCACCTGTCCATCCGGCGGTAAGACATTAATACGCATGTGCTTAATCGGCTTGCGCAGTAGTTCAAACCCAATGCTGCCAATGTGTTGCTGCATCTTATTGATAATCTGGCTGTGCTTTGGCCAGCTCCATTAAAGCCGTAATATCTATATTGTAATCGCCCACCTCTTCACTCAGTGCATGAGCAACTTCTTTTTCTTTAAAACGATCACCGACCCAGTCTGCTTTTTTGGTGTAGCGAATGGTGGTATCTATTTTATTTGCCAACACTTCATCTTTGCCGAAGTTATCGTAAATAGCGCGCTTAGCTGCCGTATCCAAAGAGCTCGGGTAATCGCCCGTTCCCTCGTTGGGTTTCACCACTTTACTGGCCAGTGCTTGGATTTCTTTCAGGTAGGTTTAATAGTCGATGGCCTGCTGACGGCGCTTTTGAATCAGCTCATCCAGCAAAACCGACATGCTGTCGTAGTACTCTGGATTAAGCGGGTTATTTTCTACCAAAGTGCGGCGCAGGTTGTTTTCGATGCCTTCGTTCATGGTACTGGCAAGGTTGCGCTCACCCTCAGGTATGTCTTTTATTAAATCCTCACCCTTACTCATCACCAGCTCGAGCAAACCCAGTTCTTCGAAGTCGAATAACACTTCACTGTCATCGGCACGAATATACATATCAATTAATTGCCGCATGGCCGGCTCTAGGCGCTTCATGTCTACTTCGTCGCCGCTAAACTGCTTAATTTGCGCGCGCACCGCTTCATAGTGTTCGATTTCTTGGCGGATTTTTTCTTGTTCGGCGGCACTGTAACCGGCCTGCTGCATCTCATTTGCGAGGTTTGCATAAGCACGCAATAGCTTGGCAAAGGCTTTATAAAAAGCTAAACGCAGCGGTTCTTTTTCAAGGAGCTCATCTTTGTTGTCACCCGACACCCCGCAAAAATAATGCTGATACTCAAGAATACCTCGGGGTGCTTTGACCGGCTCGCACATGGCTCTAACCGTTTCTAAGCTGTTGTCTAAATCCTCCCTTGCTTGCTCTAAGCGGTCTTTTAGTAGCCCCTCAACATCGTCTTCGTCATAGCCATCAAAGGCACCCTCGGTGTAGCTTTTAATGGCTTTATCGAGGGATTTAAACAAGTCTTTATAGTCGACAATATAACCGTATTCTTTATCGTCACCGTCCAAACGGTTGACGCGGCAGATGGCTTGGAACAGGTTGTGGTCCGCCATCTGTTTATCGATATACAGATAGGTTGCTGACGGCGCATCGAAACCTGTCAGCAGTTTGTCCACCACAATCAGCAAGCGCATTTGCCCAGGTTCATCCACAAAGAGCTTTTTAACGGCAATCTCAAACTCTTCCACGCGAGACGCCGCCTGCTCTTCTGGCTGCTCAAAAAAATCAGCGAGCATTTTACGGTAGGTAGCGTACTTAAACAGCGCTTCGGTTTGCCCCTCGCCGGACTCTTCACCTTTAATGCTGGCTGCTGTGGGCTGATAGCTGGTAACAATGGCCACCTTGCCGGCCAAGTCTGTTTTGCTAAACATGTCATAGGTGGTACAGGCTTGATACACACTCGAGCACACCAGCATGGCATTACCGCGACCATCTTTTAAGCGGGGTTTCTTTTTCATATCCAGCCAAATATCCATGACGATTTGCTCAAGTCTGGATTTACTGGAAAGCACCTTGCGCAAGGTTCCCCAGCGCTGTTTTAACTGGTCTTTAGCGGTTTTTGTTAAGCCTTGAGTGTTGATATCAAACCACTCATCGATTTTTTCTGGCGACGTTAAATGCTGATCAATATCCCGCGCTTCATAGCGCAAATCCAACACCACGCCATCTTCTACCGCCTCATCAAACTTATAGGTATGAATATAACGACCAAAAATCTCGATGGATTTATGTTTGTCTTTTTTCATCAAAGGCGTACCGGTAAAACCGATAAACATCGCTTCCGGCACAATGGCCTTCATCGCCGCATGGAGCTTTCCGGACTGAGTGCGGTGGCATTCATCAACAAAAACAAACAAATTACCTTTGGCTTTAAAATCCTTAGGAATAGCGCCACTGACCTGCTCAATAAATTCATCGGTGGCCTGCTCTGATTCTGCAGTGTCATCATCCCCTTGGCGGCCAAACTTATGCACCAGAGTACTCACCAACCACGGGTTCAGCTGATTCAAAGCGGCAATTAAGTCTGCGCCACTTCGCGTGCGATAAATAGCTTCATCAACACCGCTAAAGACTTTTTCGATTTGCTCATCCAGCTCGGTGCGGTCAGTGACAATTAACACCCTTGCAGCGGTTTGATTCTCTCGCAGCCACTTGGCCAACCACACCATGGTTAAGCTTTTACCTGAGCCTTGGGTGTGCCAAATAATCCCGCCTTCGCGTGTCGCAACTCGTTGTTTTGCTGCTTCGACACCAAAAAACTGGTTATGCCGGCAAGTCTTTTTTACCCCAGCATCAAACACCATAAAGTCGTGAATAATCTGCAGGAAACGCTGTTTGTTGCAGATCAGGCTTAAATGAAAATCCAGGGTGCTTGAATAAGGATTCGCCACCTCTTCTTTCCACTCCAGAAAGTAGCGCTCTGGAGTTTCAATGGTGCCGTAACGTAAGCCTTGATTATCGTTACCGGCCATCACCAACTGCATGGTGGTAAAGAAATTACGAATAAAAGCTTTTTTCTGGTTATCTAAATTCTGGCGAATGCCTTCGCTCACCGATACCGTTGAACGCTTGAGTTCCAACACAGCTAAGGCGATGCCGTTGACATAGAGCACCACATCCGGACGCTTGATATTTTCACCTTGGATGCTGACTTCTTCAGCGATGGCAAAGTGGTTGTTGTCAGGATTTTGCCAATCAATCAGCCAAATGGTTTCGTTCTGATGACCGACACCTTCAGACTCTTTAACGCCGTAACGCAGTAAGCGATACACCTCTTTGTTGGCTTGATAGAGCGCTTTGCCATCCCCTAAAGCAGCGGCCATGTCCAGTTGGCGCAGCGCTTTAGCTATTAAGGTTGTGCTGTAGCCTTGCTTTTTTAGCCAATTCGTCAGCAGATCAGCGTTAATGTTTTTATTGTTCTGATCATGCAGATTGCCCAAGTAGACATAGCCTAAATCTTGGCGGAAAAGCTGAATGACACGGTTTTGGGTGATGCGTTCAAGCTGGTTGATTTTGCTCATAATGCATTATTCCCTAATACTAGCTATTGCAAGCAATTTAACGTCTTTTCTTGCGCTGAATAATCACTTTAAAAAGGTTGCTTTCGCGGTCATCGATAAACTCAATCAGCGGGTAAGCCTTAAGCGAACGGCGAATACCGCTACCTAAGCCGCGATAAGGCAGTACTTTAGGCGCAAATGAAGAAAGTATGGGGTTTCTAACATTTGAATTACCAAGCTTTATATTTTCAACTGTTAAGTTATTCGGTAAGTGACCGGGGCTAATAATTTCAACCCGGTCAGCAAACACTAAAACTCGAACAGGGGCTGAAATAAAATAGTCACGATGAATTAATGCATTAGCGACCAGTTCTTCAAATACGATGCGCGGAATTTCGGGTTCTCCAGTGGTATTGACGCCTTGGTCTTTTTGGATATGGCGAACATTTGAAAGCAAAAAACTCAGAGTCTTTTGAAAAACATCTGACATTTTGCCAGTAATATCTTGGCTGTCGATATAATGCTCATCTTCAATATCTACGCCTGGGAAAGAGACCGCTTTAACAATAAATACTGGCAGACGTACTTGGGGGCGGCGAGAAAATAATAACGTACTGCAAATATTCAGCTGCCCATCTTTAGCAAGGTTCATATTCTCTAATAACTGAGCACGAGAAATACCTTGGTCATCAACGCTTTCACCGAACTCTTTTTCAAAAAAAACATCAAAAAACTCCTCATCGATATCTGCTATAGAGGAGCCTTGCACAAGTGTTTCATCAGCATGAATCAAGGCCGCTTGCTGGAACATCCGCTGTAACTCTTCACGTGCAGTAACTTTGCGTTTATCGGCGCCACTCTTTACATAAACATGCAGATTTTTATCCATATAGGGCTTGCTAACGCCTGCGGCGACAGTGACCACCATCACCATTCCATCCGGTAAAGAAATATTTTGTGTGATTGGGCTGATGGGAGGGCGCATATGATCAGTAGCAGCATTAGAAACAAGTTGGTTTAGCCGCCCCATATCTTCTGAGGTTAAACCAGCCAAGCTGCCATCATCACTCACACCAATTAGAATCAAACCACCCTGTGAATTACTGAAAGCCACCATTTCTTGGGCTAAGCTTTCAGAGCGAGTAATGTTAGCCTTGAACTGGTGTTTAGAATCTTCCCCCTTGGCAATAATCGTTAAAAGCTCTGCGGTTTCCATGTTTCATACACCTGTTTACGTTTTTCAAAAGCTTCGGCGCCGCCTTCCATAATTCCTACAATACGCTGCTGAATGTCAGCACAATCAATACTGCCGCTGGTGGTTTGAATTTGCTCATCTAAATATTCACAGGCAATCACTTGCTCGGCATCGCCTAGCACTGGGATATTGGCATTATGCGTAGCAAATATAAACTGCGTTTCAGATTTTAAGGCGCGAACCAGTTTAATAACATCTTCATAAATGGTTTGATTATCTAAATCATCTTCTGGTTGGTCAATAATAACAACATCATTATTTTTCTGGCTCAAAACGAACAGCATCAACGCCGAGGCGCGCTGCCCTAAAGAATGATGCGCTAATTCTTTACCGTGATACTCAACCCTATAGATATTTGGCACTTGCCAGGTAAGCAACACTTCTAAATTGTCTTCAAAATACTGCCAAAAAACCTCGTAAGAACTGTTCAGTAGCGCTTGTAACTTAGTCTTATCACGCCACATGGCGCCAAAATCACTGAATGCATCAACAACGTTCCGTAGCGTTGTTTCACGGATCCGGCTACCACGGAATACATCTTGTAGCTGCTTCAGCATCGCCTCTTTATCGGCTTTAAATTGCGGAACTATTTTAAGCGGTGATCCCACTTTATTTATCTTGCTCAGCGTATTTTCAATAGCACGGTACTCTTTAAGGTATTGCTCGTTAAGTTTAACGAGCAATGTTTCCAAAGCGCTATCTAAATAAGAAGACTGTGCTTCGCTTTTAGTTAACACCTCAAGCATCTGCTCAGCTTGGTCAAGCACTGCTTTTAGCTGCCTAAACTCGTGGGGGCTGATAGCTTGTGCACCCTCGTTCTTTAATTCAATGGCTAGCTTGCGCTCTATTTCTGCGAATTCTTCTTTAAAGGTGCTTTTTTGCTCTCGCAAACGGGTCAGCTTTTCCTGCAGCTTCATAGTGTGTTGCTGACCTTTATTAACTATTTGCTTGATAGCATCAAAATCATCGAGCAACTGCTTGTAAGCAGAAAAAAACGCATCAAAAAAAGCCTGGTTTTGTACTGACTTATATAACAATTGGTTTTTAAGCTCATCTTCATGGCTTGCAGTTAGGCTATTAAGCTCAGCAAGGTACTGCTGAACAATTTTTATAATTTGTTCGACTTTGCGCTCATCGCGATCAAAATCTATTTGTTTTTGTAACTTAGCTTCAACGCCGTGCTGTTGATAAAATTGTAACTTGAACTCTGCATCCTGCTTTTTTTGAATCCATTCCTGCTTCTGTGATGTCTCACGCGTCAAACGTTTTATTTGATGAATTGCATCAACAACTTCTAGTTGTTGATGCTTAATTTTCTCGCGCAAAGGAATAAGCGCCTCACCCACAAGCTTTTCGATCAAGTCTGTTTCGAAACCAGCACCGGTGCTCGACAAATCTTTTTGGCCAAAGTAAATCGGCTTATACAGCACGGTTTCACGTACCGATACGCCAGGCTGCAATTGATCGTCAACATAGACATCTGGGCTTTCACCTAAAATGCGCCTGATTTGATATGGCTGGCCTCGGCGGTCGATGGCATCCAGTGTGATTTTTCCACCACTGCGCAGCAGGTGTTTAATTAATCCTTCTTTGTATTCAACATCGAGTGCCTTATCACCAAAAGGTATATTCAGTGCATAACGTATCCCTTCCAGCACCGATGATTTACCACTGCCACGAATACCAATGAAGGTATTCAGCTCGGGGGATAAGTGAATTTGTGTGCCACCTAAGGCGCCAGCGCCTTCAAAACTAATTTTATGGATATAGGAGTGCGGGTATTTAGGCAGTTCTGAACGGACTCTAGTTTTTTTATCGCGTAGCGCATATTTAACCGACTCAAAGCTAAAAGCGCCCAACTTCAAATAGCTAGCCTCAAGCCTTGCAGACATATCACTCAGTTTTTTGGCGTCACAGCCTTCTACTTCTGCCAGATACAACGAGCCTAGCTCTTGTTGAATTTTTTCACGTAAGTCTCGTGTGCGAACTTTTTGAAAAGCTAAGGCTCTGCGCCTAACAGCTTCATTTTCAAATAGTTCTTTAATACGCCCAGGGCTTAGGCCGCCCCATAAACCATTAGGCGCTTCCACATGGGCAAAAACTAGAAAGTAATCTTTATGAAACTTATCTAACTCACGTACCGTTTCTACTAAGTCATGGTTAGAGCGCGCGTTTTCATCTTCAAAGTTAGCAATGCCAGCAAACGTTAAACTTAAAAAGCTTTGAATATGATTAGTTTGTTCTTTGTTATCGAACCATTCGTCTGCAAAAACGACCAGCGTATGAACACCTGCCTGCCCATCTTTTACTGATAGTTCAAGGCCTGGCAGTAAACCAATATTGGATTTTCTAGCTCTCTTGCGTAAGGCTTTAAACTCATCTTGATCAAATTTATTATGATTAGTGATTACCCCAAGCCCAACACCAGCGGCTTGCAAGGCTTGCACATAGCTCTTCAGGTAAGCGTTTTCTTCGCCCGTGTAAGAAAACCCTTTATCAGCACGGGTGTGCAGGTGAAAGTCGGCCTTTAACCAACGGCTACCATTTTCAAAGACCTTGTTACTCATCTGTATCTCCCCTACCAAGCTTCAGCAATCTTATTCTACCCGTCAGCAGCTCTTGCATCATGCCTTGTTTGATTTGGCGGGTTTTGTTGAGGCGTTGTTCCAGTGCTTGGATTTCCTCGTCCATGTCGGAAAGGATGGTGGCGATGGCGGTTTGTTCTTCCTGTTTAGGAAATGAATAAACAAACTCCCTCAAAGCTCCATAGTGCCGATTATAGCCTGTAGGTTCTACAGGAAAAAAACTCATAACATAGGATAAAAACCTTGTATTACAGCCTTCCCTTCCCGATATCACTTGAACGCCATCAGCGCCCACTAAAAACGAAAAATCTACATATTTAACGATACAAGTATGGTCACCAAAAACGATTACCCCTGCATCACTGACTTTAAAAACTTTACATTCAAGATCAGAGTAACCAACTATTTTTTTCTTCCCCTGATCAACTACTGGGTAAGAACCATAGCTTTGATAGTCTGATGCAGATATCTGGTTTTTCTTTATATTTATACGCAGGGCCACATCATCAAAACTTATAACATCCCAATCCTCCGGTATTTCGCCTAGCTCACTTTGTTTGTAGCCTTTTTTGCTGCCGTCTGGGTGATGGGCGAATTGGGGTAAGCGGGTGCGGCCGGTGAGCAGTTGCTGCATGGTGGCGGTTTTGATGGCTTGTTTTTTAGCGATGAGTTTTTCTAGTTCGCTGAGCAGTGCGTCGACATCGGATAGAGCATTGGCGATGGCGGTTTGTTCATGAATCGGTGGAACAGCCACCTGAAATTCTTTAACTATGTTCCAATCTGACCTCGGCATATGAGTTCCATACCCCTCAGAGGCCAACTCAATAAAGCTATCCGTTTGTACTACCTGATAAATATACGAAGGAACCGCTTTGTTTTTCTCTGCACGAAAAACCCATATTTCTGTAGAGCAAACACCACTGCGATCTGCCAACCAATATTTTCTTAGATATGCTCTTAATTTACCGAATAAAACATCCTCCTTAGCAAAAACACTTTTCAAAGATGAACGTTCAGTAGTCTGAGTCTCGCCTAGCAACAAACCTTTTCCTTGCTCGATATGCTCGAGTTCTATACAAAAATCATCACCACCATGAACCTTTGGATTAATCCTTTCCGATATTAACTTTGAAAGAGTTCCAAAAGCTGCCATTTCCCAACCTTCCGGAATACGTCGGCTATCCATGCCTCCGCCCTGCGGGCCGCCACTAGTGGCGTTCAAATTCGCTCCCGGCGAATTTGTTACCCCCACCTCAGTCTGCTTATACCCCTCAGGCACCAGTTTTTCCGTTGCATCTACTTGATACTGCTGGCTCATTTCTGCCACTACATCCTTATTCATTGTCCTGCTCCTTAGCAGCCAGCTGGGCCATGGCGTTGGCGCGTTCGCGTTCGAGTTCGTGCTTGAGTTGTTCTTCGGTGGGTAAGTAGGGTAAATACTTAGCGGAAAACAGCTGTTTTTGTTCAGATAACACCGAGTACTTCACCACAGCCTCGCTTTTCTCGCTGCACAGCACTAAACCAATGGTGGGGTTATCGTCGCTGCCTTTGTGTTGCTCGTCGTACAGGCGCACGTAGGTGTCCATTTGGCCGATGTCTTGGTGCTTGAGTTTGCCCAGTTTTAAATCCACCAATAAAAAACATTTGAGTTTGAAGTTGTAAAACACTAAGTCGATGTAAAAGTCCTCGTCGGCAAAACGAATACGCTGCTGGCGTTCCACAAAAGCAAAGCCTTTGCCCAGTTCCAGTAAAAACTGCTGGATGTTACTGATAATGGCTTGTTCCAGCTGACTTTCTTGGTAGGTTTTATCTTGCAGGTTTAGAAAATCTAAAATGTAAGGGTCGCGCAGATAGTCTTTGACGCTTTCGGCTAAAGGCTCGGTGTGGGTTTTGGCTTCAGCTTCCACTAGCGCTTTATCTTGGCTGGCCAGTAAACGCTCATAATAGAGCTTGCTGATTTGCCGCTCCAAGGCGCGCACGCTCCAGTTTTGAGCTTGTGCTTCTTGCATGTACCAGTGCCGTGCTTGCTCATTGTCAATACGTGCTAAAGCATTGTAATGGGACCAACTCAATTCGAGAGACACTGTCTCCCAAATTGGAAAGGTTTGATAAAAGCGGCGCATATTGCGCAAGTTAGTCACATCAAAACCTTTGCCTAAGCGCTCGGTGAGCTGCGCAGATAGCGCCTGTAATTGTTGTGTGCCGTATTCAGCGCGGCTTGCGCCCTGCTGCTCATGCTCAACAATCATTTGGCCGATGTGCCAGTAGCTGTGCACCATGGCGCTGTTCACGGCTTGGCGTACTTGTCCCCTAGCCTGCTCAATGATGTGCGCAATGGGCTCCACTAAGCTGGCTAAGCTCTGCTCACTGGGCTGATTCATAGCGCTAGCCCCATGGCTTTGAGGTGTTCTGCCACTTTATTGCTGAGTTGTTCTACGTTTTGGGTGATTTCAGGCAGTGTCTCGCTGTAGCGTTCTTTCAGCTCTTGTAAACGGCTGGCCAATTGCTGGGTAATGCGCTCAATTTCGGCTTCGATTTGGCCTTGCAGGGTGGCAAGCCATTTGTCTTCAATCAGTAACTGCTTAATCTCGGCCTCATCCAGCGTGTTGTATTGAGCTAAAACGGCGCTGTCCAATGCTTCTTGGGCGGTGCGAATCTGTGATTTGGCGCTGGTTTCTAAATCAAACAACTGCTTGGCCTGTTCAAGTACCTCACGCTCTTCTTCGTCGGTGGTCACTCTTAACCGTGCGTTGATTGTGGTTTTGGTGACTCTGTCTCTATCGTTTAGTGCTTCCACCAACAGACCTTCGTCGCCAGTGTGTTCTTCAATCAGGCTTTCTTGCTGCTGAGTAATGTCATCTAGGGTGGTTTGCAACTGGTCCAGTTGGGCTTGTTGCTCGGCAAAGTAGCGCTGTACCACCAAGGCGGGCGGAATAAGCTCCATTTTGTATCTCACGCGTTTAATCACTAAGTCGGGGGTTTCAGTGAGCCTTTCACCTTTTTTAGCCACCAACTCGCGCACCTTTTTGCCCGCCTCCCAACCTTCTTGCACCAATACATACACATCGTCTTGCAGGGTATCGGCCCAGTAGTCCATGAGGATTTGGTACATATCGTATTTATCCAGCAAAGGGATATTGTGGTAACGCTCTAACAAGTCCTCGCTAATGCGTTGGATAATCTCTTTGGGCTTATCATCAATACCTATGGCTGGAAAATTCGCTTGCTGGGCCCATGCATTAAAGGGTTGTAAGGCTTGCTCGGCAAAGGCGGTGAATTCTGGGTGCTGCAGAATATGGGTTTTAATCTCGCTCGCAGCTAAATTTATTTGGCTGTAACCCTCGCGCAGCGGGGTAAACAAGCTGTCACGCAAGCTGGGGAACACTTGCCAAAACCGTTGTAGCTGGTCAATATCTTGATTGGGAATGCCACCCTGTAAGTGCCCGGCTAAATCGTGCATATCTTCTGGTGTGCTGCTGTCGATATAGCGCGGGATATTTAGGTTGTAGTCGTTGCTGGCGATTTCGTCAAAGGGCACGCTGCGGCTGTAACCAGGCAGTGTTGTAGCCTGGGTAAAAACATCTACTATCTTGTGCACATCTTGGCTACGCAAACGGTTTTTATTGCCGTCTTTAATAAAACCTTTGCTGGCATCAATCATAAAGATGCTATCGCGCTGGGCGGCATCTTCTTTGTCCACCACAATAATGCAGGCTGGAATACCGGTGCCATAAAACAAGTTGGCGGGTAAGCCGATAATGGCTTTGATATAGCCCTGCTTAATGAGGTTCTCACGAATACGGGCTTCAGCATTGCCACGAAATAACACACCGTGGGGCAAAATAATTGCGCCTTTACCGGTGCTTTTTAAACTTTTAAGAATGTGCAGTAAAAAGGCATAGTCGCCGTTTTTCTCGGGCGGTACACCCCACACAAAACGGCCAAACTCGTCTTCATTGGGGTTGAGCCCACTGGTCCAGTTCTTGGTGGAAAACGGTGGGTTGGCCACGGCGAAATCAAAGGTTTTCAGTTGGCCGTCAGCATTTTTCCATTCAGGGTTGCTGAGGGTGTTGCCCTGCACGATTTTTGCGGTGGCGTTGTCGTGCAAAATCATATTCATCCGCGCCAAGGCACTGGTGGCGTTGTCCATTTCTTGGCCGTAAATGGTTAAACCGCGTGGTGCTTCATCGCTGGCTTTTAATAACAGCGAACCCGACCCGCAGGTTGGGTCATACACGGTGGCATCTTGCGGTGTTGCATCACCAATACCAATCACTTTGGCCAGAATACGTGACACTTCGGAAGGCGTATAAAACTGACCCTTGGACTTGCCCGATTCGGTAGCAAAGTGACGCATCAAGTATTCATAGGCATCGCCTAATAGATCATCATCACCGGCACGGTTGCCGCCCATGTCTAGGCCTTCAAAAATACCCACCAAATCAGACAGGCGATCAATCATATCTTTGCCTTTGCCGAGCTTGTCTTCGTCGTTAAAGTCGGCAACGTTGATCACGCCTTGCAGGTCGTTGGCCTCGGCAATTAAGTTAATGACCTTATTAATGCCTTCGCCAATGTCTTTATTGCCTTTAAGCGTGATCATGTCGTCAAAGCTTGCGCCCTCGGGCACTTCAATCATGGCATAAGGGTTGGCTTTGGCTTTATCTGACACGTACTTTAAAAATAATAAGGTCAGCACATAGTCTTTATATTGGCTGGCATCCATACCACCGCGCAGCGCATCACAGCTGGCCCAAAGTGATGAATAGAGTTCGGTTTTCTTAATCGCCATAACATATTTCCCTAAAACTTAATGAGCTGTGGCCCACGGGGTACTAGAACCCAGCACGCTGGTCAAAAATCGTGTGATGAATACATAGAATTACTGGTCAGCAAGCACCGCTAATGTTGAGCTGCCCCACTATCGCTTTGTTAAACACTCACTATACCGTTTCATATAAATATTTGCGTTGCTGGCCGCACCTGTAGCAACTGTAGCGGCATAGTAAAGCTAGTCACCAACTTATAGTTAATGCAGTAGTTCTCCCAGCTTGATTTTGGCTGCTATGTTGAGCAGTTGGTGACCCATATTAAAAAGAGCCCACTGGATATTGCCGCGAAGAAAGACGACAAGAATGGGGCTGATACAGTACTAGAGTGAGCTCAAAGCAAACGTGCCTTGAAAAGACTTACGGTCAAAACTCACTTAAACAGAAAACTGGGAATTTCAAAATTGGCACGCACAGGGCACGATTTGGGCACGGAGGCATTTTAGGCGATTTAAGGCAGGAATTGCAGGCATAAAAAAAGCCCTAACTCATTGAAAGTTAGGGCTTTAGTATCTGGTTGCGGAAGCAGGATTTGAACCTACGACCTTCGGGTTATGAGCCCGACG
>CAZEZR010000016.1:0-40271 GCA_964516465.1 uncultured Thiopseudomonas sp.
TTTGCTCAACACTCATATGCGGAAATAATGCATAGGACTGGAACATCATATTAATTGGACGCTCATACGGCGGCATTTCAGTGATATCCACGCCATCCAAAATAATGCGGCCTTCGGTGGGTGTTTCAAAACCAGCTAACATGCGCAGTAAAGTCGACTTACCCGAACCTGAGCCCCCCAGCAACGCAAAAATTTCACCTTTATTAATTTCCAGCGAAACTTCATCCACTGCTAGAGTGTCGTCAAAGTATTTGGTGACGCGCTCGATTTTAACCAGTACATCTTTGGGCTTTTGCAAGTTAGCGAGGGCTTTCTTGTACGCGCCTGAGGCTATTGCCATGGAGTTCTCCAAATGCAGAAAGCCCAACCTCGCGGCTGAGCTTCAAGAGTTAAGCGATGATTATTTTCCAGATTTAAAGCGTGTCCAGCTGCGTGTTTTAATGCGCTGCACATTACTGGGTAAAGGTTCAGACACAAATAACTTATCCAAAACCGCTTGTTCTGGGTAGACCGCCGGATTATTGCGCACCTCTTGGTCCATCAATTCATCAGCGTAGCGATTGGGGTTAGCATAACCGACATAATCACTGACCTGCGCAATCACTGCAGGTTCAAGCAGGTAATTAATAAAAGCATGGGCCTCTTCGACATTTTTGGCATCCACTGGAATCGCCAACATATCGAACCACAAGTTACCCCCTTCTTTAGGAATACTGTAGGCCACGTGCACACCTTGCCCTGCTTCATCAGCACGGTCCGCGGCTTGCAATACATCACCAGAGAAGCCGGCAGCAACACAAATATTACCGTTAGCTAAGTCGCCAACATATTTTGAAGAATGAAAATAGGTCACATAAGGGCGAATTTCTGCCAGCTTTTTTTCAGCTGCTTTGTAATCTGCTGACTTATGGCTGTTGGGATTTAAGCCTAAGTAGTTAAGCATGGCTGGAATCATTTCATCAGCGGAATCTAAAAAGGCCACACCACAGCTGCTGAGCTTTTGCATATTCTCAGGCTCAAACAACACCGCCCATGAGTCAATGCGCTCAATGCCTAATACTTCTTTGACTTTATCAACGTTGTAACCAATACCATTAGTGCCCCATAAATACGGCACCGCATATTGATTGCCTGGATCATTGGTCGCCACTTGTTGCATCAACTGTGGGTCTAAGTTGTCCCAATTGGGTAATAAGCTTTTATCCAATTTAGCAAAGGCACCGGCCTGTATTTGACGTGCTAAAAAGTGATCCGATGGCACCACAACATCATAGCCACTGCGACCAGCGAGCAATTTACCTTCCAAAGCTTCATTGGAATCAAACACATCGTAAATCACTTGTATATTGGTTTGCGCAGTAAAATCCTCCAGTGCTGACTTGCTGATGTAGTCAGACCAGTTATAAACATGTACTTTATTTTCTGCAAATGCTGCACTGCTTATAAGCACATTGGCCGTCAACGCCAACACAACACTCGAAATCAATCTAGACAATTGCCCGTCCTCCAAATTATAAAATGGGCTGCCAGCGCAACCAATAATGCCAGTACCACGACCCACGCTCATCAGCACACCTTAAGGTCTGCTGATGAGCTGATAAAATTACTTACCTGACTTAATTTTAGTCCAACTGCGAGTCAATAAACGCTGGGTTTTTGCCGGCAAATCAGGGAACGTATAGAGCTTGCTCATCATCTCTGCCGGTGGGTAAATGCCTGGATCATTGCGAATCTGCTCATCCACCAACGGGGTCGCCTCTGCATTACCATTCGGGAACTGCAAGTAGTTGGTTAAATCCGCCATCACTTGCGGCTGAAGCAAGTAGTTAATGAATTCATGGGCTTCAGTCACGTTTTTGGCGTCAGCAGGAATGGCCACCATATCGAAAAAGGTACCTGCACCCTCTTTAGGAATGGTATAGGCGATTTGCACATTACCTTTGCCTTCTTCAGCGCGCGCCTTGCTCTGATACAAATCACCGGAGTAGCCAACGGCCATGCAGATATTACCACTGGCTAAGTCTGAGATGTACTTAGATGAGTGGAAGTAAGTGATATAGGGACGAATTTTCAGCAGCAGTTCTTCAGCTTGCTTTAAGTCTTCCGGCTTTTCACTAGTGGCTGGCAAACCCAAATAATGCATTGCCGTGGGAATAATTTCGGAAGGCGAATCCAAAATTGCCACGCCACACTCATGCAGCTTGCTGATATTTTCTGGCTTAAAAATTAAGTCCCACGAATCCACCGGTTGATCACCTAATACGGCTTTAACCTTGTCAACATTATAGCCCATGCCAATGGAGCCCCACATATAGGGCACTGAATACTGGTTACCTGGATCGCTAACTTCCAAGGTGTGCAATAAATCTTTATTCAGATTATCCCACAATGGCAACTGCGTTTTATCCAGTTTTTGGTAAACACCTGCTTTAATTTGTTTAGCCAAAAAGGGGTTTGAGGGCACGACAATATCGTAACCTGAGCGACCCGAAAGCAGCTTAGCTTCCAGCACTTCATTACTGTCATAGACATCAAACACCACTTTAATGCCGCTTTGCTTTTCAAAGTTACTGATGGTGTTGGGCGCAACATAGTCAGACCAGTGATACACATTCAGTACACGCTGATCTTCAGCCTGCACCGATGCAACAACAGCCATGCCGACAGCGGCGGCCAATAACATTTGCTTAGTTTTTTTCACGCGCACAGCTCCTTTTATATTGATCGTGTGCTTCAGGTTAAATGCGCGTTACCGCCGCGCGAGGCGCAGTCTGGCAAGGTCTGCCTCCGGACTCAAGGGATAAAAAATCTATTTTATATTTTTGTATGGCTATTTGTTACATAACCTATTTTTCAGCAGTTCTGACTGTTCAAGCTAGCATACTTACTTAACCCTGTTGCGAAGGAAATTTACTGTAAACGATTCTCAACAGATGAAAACTGAGCGAACGCATGATCCCTATTCCATAAGAGCAGCAATGCACTGGATAAACACCTCGGCATGCCCATGCTTGAATTTTATTTAACAGCCACACTAATTAAGCTCATAGGGGTACCTTAGTCAATTTTGACCATCTACTATTTTCTTAATCATTATTTACGTTATTATTAAGTTTGAGTCTGGCAGCATCTGTAAGAACCGTTGCAAAAAGCATGTCAGAGGATATATTCATACCTGTGCATTAGAGCAATGCTTGGAACAATCGCTTTATTTAGCAATGAACACTTCATTGCTTTAATCAATAGCAAGCTGTTAGCAATCAATAACACCTGCCTTGCTATTCAAGGAGAAAAATCGATGAAAAAACTGATGGTTGGCAGCTTAGCTGCACTTTTTCTAACTGCTAGTCTCAACGCTAGCGCGCAAATTGACCCAGAAGATCAAATTTATTTCCGTAAAGCTGGCTACGCTTTTATGAGCTGGAATATGGAAAAACTCAAGGCAATGGCCATTGATGAAAGCGTGGCTTGGGATCCAGCACAAGTGCAAGCTGCAGCCAATAGCATCGCTGCTACAGCTAACTCGGGCATGAGTGCTCTTTTTGGTCCAGGCACTGAGAAAAGCATTGGTGACACCAAAACACGGGTTAAACCAGAATTTTTTACTGACTCTGAGGGCGTCGCTGAAGTGGCAATTGCTTTCAATAAAGCCGCTAATGAACTCGCTGAAGCTGCAACAACGGGTGACAGAGCTACGGTTGCTAAAGCATTTGCTGCAACCGGTGACAGCTGCACTGCCTGCCACGACAAATACCGCATGGACTAAGCTGTTAACGCTTAAGCCAATGGGTTATGCAAAAAGGTCGCCAATTGGCGACCTTTTTTATTGCTGAACTCTAGGCTTATATTACCAAGCAGGAGCTGCCGCAGGGGCGGGCGGGGGTTTGCTCTGCCACTCACCAGAAGCTAAATACACCCCACCAACAGCAATTGCTAAAGCACAAACAAACGCCAACCAACGGCCACCTTTAGCGGGTTTCTGCTCAGGAAACTCCTGATCAGCTTTACCTGTCAGCATGGGTTTAACTAGATTTTTCTTTTTCAATATGTAATGAGCAACTATTGCCAAGATATGCACCACAATTAAGCCAATAATAATCCATAAGCCCAGCTTATGTAGGCGCGTAATATCTCCACTTAAGCTTCTGCCAACCAAACTATATAGCGGCCCAGTATAAATGGAACCATCATTGGTAAATAAACCGCTGACTGCCTGCCAAGTCAGCATGCCAAGCATGGCAAACACAGATAAAACCCCTAATGGGTTATGACCCAGCTTGCGCCAATCACCGCGCATATACTGTGGAAGCGCTAGCAGTGCACATAATAAAGTTGATAAACGCGCATAGGTCGAACCCAGTACCAACCAAGCAATACGGAAACTCAGTAGCCCAATAATCACAAGCCCAGCCCGTTCATGCCAACCCATCCAACTGCTACCGCCTTGCCAACCCGTAAAAAGCGAAAACACAACACTGATCGCTAACAGCCAATGGAAAATCCGCAATGGACCATCCCATACACGTATTTGTTTTGCCATCTGCCTGCTCTCCTTATTGGATAATGCCTTAACGATGCTGGATTGGTGTAGCTAACAGCTCAAAATCAACTATAAACATATCAATAGAATCCACTGCAGCCATCTCTAAGCTCTGCTTAATCAAACAATTTACTGCCTACACTGAACTAGCCTGCACTGAACTATCAAGACAATTTATATTACCTTGAAAAGCAAGCGTTTGCAGTGACTGAGTTAAAAGCTTGTTGGACTTTTCGCTGCTGCCCGCGCACTGTCGCGGCTAATCAGGCCTTGTGCTAACAGTCCAGCTAAGCAACTGTCTAAAGTTTGCATGCCTAAAGCACCAGCGGTTTGCATGGCTGAATATATTTGCGCAATTTTACCCTCACGAATCAAGTTACGAACTGCTGCTGTAGCCAACAGAATTTCATGGGCGGCAATACGGCCACCGCCTTCTCTTTTCAGCAAGGTTTGCGCAATCACTGCCTGCAACGACTCTGACAGCATCGCTCTGACCATGGACTTTTCTTCTGCAGGAAACACCTCCACCACACGATCGATGGTTTTTGCTGCGGAACTGGTGTGCAACGTGGCAAACACCAAATGTCCGGTTTCTGCCGCACTGAGCGCTAATCGAATGGTATCCAAGTCACGCAGCTCACCGAGCAAAATAATATCGGGATCTTCCCGTAAGGCAGCACGCAGTGCTTGGTTAAAGCCGAGGGTATCGCGGTGCACTTCGCGCTGATTAATCAGGCTTTTTTTCGCTGTGTGCACAAACTCAATAGGGTCTTCAATGGTAAGAATATGCTGACTCTTGGTGCTGTTTAAGTAATCAATCATCGCCGCCAACGTAGTTGACTTACCAGAGCCTGTTGGACCAGTAACCAAGACTAAGCCCCGTGATCTATCGGCAATGCTGCGAAACACCTCGCCAAGATTGAGATCCTCTAGGGTCAGCACCTTAGCCGGAATGCTACGAAATACTGCAGCTGCACCGCGGTTTTGATGAAATGCATTAACTCTGAAGCGTGCCACCCCAGGCAACTCATAGGAGAAATCCGTTTCTAAGTATTGTCCATACTCTGCACGCTGCTGCGCGCTCATTACTTCGTAAATCAGCGCAGCAACAGTCTCCGACTCCAGCGCTGGCCAGTTGATCTGACGTATCTTGCCATCCACACGAATCATGGGTGGCAAACCTGCCGACAGATGCAAGTCTGATGCACCTTGCTCGACACTTAAAACCAATAGCTCATTCATATCCATTGAATTACCCTTAAACTTACAATCACAGCTGTAATAACGCTATATTCTTGAACGCTGCATGCCATTATTTGTAGTATTTACGATAGCAGGCAATCTAAAAACAGCCATAAACACGCAGTGAAGCCAGTTAAGTGAACTTGTGCTCTACATAGCCAGCAGTAGAGTTTTGCGCAAATAAAACTGCTATAAGTGGATATTTTTGCGCAATTGCTTCAGTTGCAGGACAATCCACCGCAGTACTTAGTCATGACGCACTCTTCACTAAGTGTTGTGCATATTTATCCGCGGCGTTGAGCCTTCAAGCCGCCACTTCAGGAGCCTTATCACGTGGGCAACACAAAAATTACTTTTATCGGCGCCGGAAATATGGCCGCCAGTCTGATTGGTGGTCTTTGCAAGCAAGGGGTCAAGGCGGCACAGATTAGTGCCAGCGACCCTGGTGTGGGGCAGCTCGAAGCGTTAAAAAACACTTATGCCATCAACATCTTTACCGATAATGATTTGGCGGTAAAGGATGCAGATATCATTGTGCTCGCAGTTAAGCCACAAATTATGCGCCAGGTCTGTGAACAACTGGCTGACTCAGTGACCCAGCAGCAATTAATTATTTCTATCGCTGCCGGTATCACCTGCGCGAGCTTAAGTCGCTGGTTGGGGGTCAAGAGTATTATTCGTTGCATGCCCAATACACCGGCACTTATTCAGCAAGGGGTCAGCGGTTTATATGCGACCAAACAGGTCTCGGCGCAACAGCGCGAACAAGCGCAGCAGCTATTATCTGCGGTAGGCTTGGCGCTGTGGTTGGATGATGAACAATTAATTGATGCGGTCACTGCCGTTTCTGGCAGTGGTCCTGCGTATTTTTTCTTATTGATTGAAGCCATGACCGAAGCTGGAATTCAACTTGGCCTGCCTGCAGCAACAGCGGCACAGTTGGCGAAACACACGGCACAGGGTGCATCCACTATGGCCTGTCAGAGTGACTTGGAGGCAACCCAATTGCGCCAGCAAGTGACCTCACCCAATGGCACTACCGATGCTGCTATCCGCGCCTTGCAGAGCGGCGGATTTAACGATCTGGTCAACACTGCAGTACGTAGCGCCGCAGCCCGCTCACAAGAACTTGCCCAACAACTTAGCCAATAAGAGGACTGTATGTCAGGACTTACTGAAGCATTTATTTACATTATCCAAACCCTCGGCCAGCTCTATTTACTGGTTGCTCTACTGCGCTTTATACTGCAACTGGTTCGCGCTGATTTTTACAACCCTCTAAGCCAATTCACAGTCAAGGTCACCCAACCCATTCTGGCACCTTTGCGACGAATCATTCCCAGTGTTGCTGGGTTTGATCTAGCTGGGTTAGTTTTTGTCCTACTGCTGCAATTTATTCTAATGGCAGCAATACTGGCGCTCGCTGATTTCCCTGTACTCAATATGCTGCACTATATACTGGCTTGGAGCCTGATTGCGGTGGTTGGTTTATTTCTGAAAATTTTCTTCTTTGCCTTAATTATCAGCGTTATTTTATCTTGGGTTGCTCCTGGCAGTCAGAATCCCGGCGCACAATTAACTCAGCAGCTGTGTGAGCCCATGCTGGCGCCGATTCGCAATCTATTACCCAACTTAGGCGGCTTAGATATTTCCCCGATTTTTGCCTTTATCGCTATCAACTTAATGGAGCGCTTGGTTGTAGGTAATTTGGCCATAAGTACTGGTTTAGTAGGGCCTATTCGTGCTTTGGTCAGTCCATTTCTATGACTGAGTATCTACGCTGGGATGCAGATGACTTAATTTTATTCTGTCATCTGCAGCCTGGAGCAAAACGCAGTGAGTTTGCTGGCTTACACGGGGATCGCCTTAAAATACGTTTAAATGCGCCTCCAGTTGATGGTAAAGCCAACAGTCAACTCATCACTTTTCTAAGTAAAGCTTTTGCTGTGGCCAAGCGGCACGTGCACATAGAAAGTGGCGAACTGTCACGGCAAAAACGTGTGCGCATCACCGAACCTAAACAGATCCCTGATCTACCTGAGTTTGCTCACTTAGCTATTTGACCGCAGGCACCACGCTATTCTGCAGTCCGAACCGCCTAGCTACGCACTGAGCGTTGGCTGTGCACAAGATTACAGTTTATGGCGCAGTGCCTTTACCTGCTAACTGCTTGTCCAGTTGCTGCTGGATAACACTGTTCAAGGCCAAGCCAGCAGGTAATAATCAACCCATCAATTTAACTGCATGCTATCGAGCCTCTAAACATCAACCAGCGTCTGCCAGACAAAACTGCCTCTGTTCAACCCCATAGGTACAGATTACAGCAGTCAATTTGGCATACGACTTGCCGCGCACGGCTAGGCTCTTTAGACTGCACCTCTTACTTTAGAGAGAGTTGCCGTGTCTTCCGTTTTCCCTACAAATTCTGTCGGTTTAGTCAGTCCCCAGCGAGCGCACTTTGATCAGCCGCTGCGTTTGGCCTGTGGCCGCACCATAGATCAATACGAATTAGTTTACGAAACCTATGGCGAGCTGAACGCCACAGCGAGCAACGCTGTTCTCATCTGTCACGCTTTGTCTGGCTCCCATCATGCGGCGGGCTACCATACTGCCGAGGACCGCAAGCCTGGCTGGTGGGACACCTGTATTGGCCCTGGCAAACCCATTGATACCAATAAATTCTTTGTCGTATCACACAATAACCTCGGCGGTTGCCACGGTTCTACTGGCCCAAACACTATTAACCCTAAGACCGGCAAAGTGTATGGCGCACAATTCCCAGTTATTACCGTTGAAGACTGGGTGCATACGCAGGCGCGCTTAGCTGACCAGCTGGGTATCAAACAGTGGGCAGCGGTGGTGGGCGGCAGTCTTGGCGGCATGCAAGCACTGCAATGGTCGATTAGCTATCCTGAGCGCATTCGCCACTGTGTTTCCATCGCTGCGGCGCCGCGTCTATCGGCGCAAAACATCGCTTTTAATGAAGTGGCGCGGCAGGCCATCATTACTGACCCGGATTTCCATGCGGGTAATTTTACTGATAGAGGCACAATACCTAAGCGCGGCTTAATGCTCGCGCGCATGGTCGGCCATATTACTTACTTGTCCGACGACTCCATGGGCGAGAAATTTGGCCGTGAGCTTAAAACAGACCGTCTAAACTATGATTTCCACAATGTCGAGTTTCAGGTGGAAAGCTATTTACGCTACCAAGGTGAGCAATTTTCCAACAGCTTTGATGCCAACACCTATCTGCTGATGACCAAAGCTTTAGATTACTTTGACCCTGCGGCGCAACACGCCGGTGACTTGTCAGCGACATTTGCTGAGGCTAACGCCAACTTCCTGCTGATTTCATTCACCACAGACTGGCGTTTCTCCCCTGCTCGTTCAAAAGAAATTGTTGATGCACTGATAGATGCCAAGAAAAACGTATCCTATTTAGACATTGATGCTCCGCAAGGTCATGACGCATTCTTAATGCCGATTCCCCGTTACCTGCAAGCATTTGGCGGTTATATGAACCGCATCAGCGTGTGAGGCACCTATGAGAGCAGATTTAGAAATTATCCAAGAATGGATCCCAGCCAACAGCCGTGTACTTGATTTAGGCTGCGGTAACGGTGAGCTTCTAGCTTGGCTACAAGAACATCGAAATGTCGCCGGTTACGGTTTAGAAATTGATCCCGATAATATCGCTGCCTGCATCAACAAAGGCGTGAATGTTATCGAACAAAACCTGGACTTTGGCCTAGGCAACTTTGCTGACGATAGCTTCGATGTGGTGGTGATGACTCAAGCCCTGCAAGTGGTGCATTACCCAGATAAGATTCTGCAAGAAATGCTCCGCGTGGGCCGCACCTGTATTATCACTTTCCCCAATTTTGGCCACTGGCGCTGTCGTTGGTATTTGACCCACAAAGGTCGTATGCCAGTTTCGGACTTTTTACCTTATACATGGTACAACACACCTAATATTCACTTTTGTACCTTTGCTGACTTTGAGGCGTTGTGCCGTGAGATGCGAATGACTGTCCTTGACCGTCTGGCTGTCGACCGCCAGCATCGTCACAACTTAGGCAATCGTATATGGCCCAACTTGATGGGTGAAATTGGTATTTACCGCGTCACCGATGCCAATGCCCGTTAATTTAAGGAGATTACTACCATGCGTTATTTACTTGCTGTCTGTTTAAGCTTTTTTATGGTGCTGACTGTTCACGCCGAGGTTAAACGCAAACAAAGCTTTGATACACTGGATGTGCATTACAATATTTTCAACTCAACTTTCCTAGAGCCTGATACCGCTCGCGCAGTTGGCTTAAAACGCAGCAAAAACCAGGCTGTGATCAATATTTCCATGGTCAAGGACGGCAAAGGACAAAAAGGTTCGGTCACTGGTGGTTATAAGAATTTATTAGGACAAAGCACCACGCTGACCTTTAAAGAAATTGATGAAGGTAATGCTGTGTACTACTTGTCGCAATTTCCCATTACCAGCCAGGAACTTTTGCGCTTTGAGCTGCAGGTAACTGACAGTGAGGGCAAGTCCCATAGCTTAAAGTTCAATCAAGAAGTATTCCCTGATCTATGAAAGAGCTCGTTCTAGCCAGTCATAATCCAGGTAAGCTGCGTGAGCTGCAGGCACTATTGGGTGACAGCATCACTATTCGCTCAATTAGCGAGTTCACTAAGGTTGAGCCCGAAGAGACGGGCTTAACCTTTATTGAAAATGCCATTTTAAAAGCACGCTATGCCTGCTTGGTATCTGGTTTACCTGCCCTAGCTGATGACTCCGGTTTAACCGTTGACTATTTAGTCGGCGCACCTGGGATTCACTCAGCCCGCTACAGCGACAGCGGTGGTGACACAGGTAACAATTTAAAACTGATCAAAGCGTTGCAGGGTGTGCCAGACGCGCAACGTGGCGCACAGTTTGTGTGTGTATTGGCCTTACTGCAGCATAGCGACGACCCTCTGCCCATCATTTGTGAAGGCCGCTGGCAAGGACGTATTCTGCATGCGCCACAAGGTGAGCAGGGCTTTGGTTACGATCCCTTATTCTATGTCAGTGAACAACAATGCAGCAGCGCAGAACTCCCCAGCGCACTTAAAAACCAGCTCAGTCATCGCGCTAAAGCAATGCAGTTACTCAAGCAACAATTGTCCTTATGAGCCTGATTGCGTCAGATTTAACCCCACAACACCCACTTGAGCACGGCTTTAAACTGCCTCCTCTGGCGCTGTATGTGCATATCCCCTGGTGTATACGCAAGTGTCCCTATTGTGATTTTAACTCTCACACGGCCACTGCAGAGCTGCCCGAGCAGGCCTACGTTGCTGCACTGCTGGCTGACTTAGACCTCGACCTCGTCCATGTTCACGGCCGTCAACTGGCATCGATTTTCTTTGGTGGTGGTACGCCCAGCTTATTTTCTGCTCAGGCGTTACAAGCTCTGCTCGATGGTATTGCCCAACGCATCCCTTTTAGCCCCTCTATTGAAATCACCCTAGAAGCCAATCCAGGTACTTTTGAGCAGGAAAAGTTTGCCGCCTATCGCGCGCTCGGCATTAACCGTTTGTCCATTGGCATCCAAAGTTTTGCCAACAGCAAGTTACAAGCCTTAGGCCGGGTCCATTCTGGAGCTGAAGCGATAAAAGCTGTGAGCATGGCGCGCCAAGCAGGCTTTGCTAATTTCAATCTAGACTTAATGCATGGCTTACCCGACCAGTCTCCAGCAGAAGCCCTAGCCGATCTACAAACAGCCATAGATCTAGCGCCCAGTCATTTATCTTGGTATCAACTGACCATGGAGCCCAATACGGTGTTTTGGAGCAAGCCTCCGTTATTGCCTGAGGACGATGTGCTCTGGGATATTCAAGAAGCGGGGCAAGCTCTGCTGGCTGAGCAGGGCTTTATTCAATACGAAGTGTCTGCCTATGCCAAAGACGGACAGCGTGCCCAGCACAATGTTAACTATTGGTCATTTGGTGATTTTATTGGCATTGGCGCTGGTGCCCATGGCAAGGTCAGCGATCCTCAAGGACGCATTCAGCGCACTTGGAAAACCCGTCAGCCCACCGACTACCTCGATTCAGATAAAGCTTTTCTGGCCGGCAGCTCAACTCTGCCCGCTGCAGACTTGCCTTTTGAGTTCTTAATGAATGCCCTGCGCCTTACCGATGGCGTTGCGCTTAAACTGTTTAGTGAGCGCACAGGTTTACCTGTTAGCTCCCTGCAAGCGGGCTTGCAGCAAGCGCGCCAGCGCGGTCTACTCAGTGCAGATCCAGAGCGTTTAACACCCAGTCCACAAGGGCAGCTCTTTCTGAATGATCTGCTGCACATTTTTTTACAATCTGACAGCTAAAGCAGAGGATAAATAGAAGTTTCTATGGATCTATTGATTGACTTGATCATAACCTTATCGAAATGGGCGCGCTTACATCTAAGCGATATTTCTTTAGCTATTATGGCCACTACTTTGGTACTGTTTGGCCCAGGAATTAATGCTTGGGTGCGCGGCGCAATTGGCCACTTAAACTTTGTGATCCGCACATTAATTTTTGTCTTAGTCTGCGCACTTGGTTACGGTTTAGCGATTATTTATCTAACCCCTATTGTCTCCACCGCCCTGGCCCACCTGAATAATTACACTCTGGCGCCTGTGCTCTTGATGATGCTTATTTTGATCGGGATTGTCGCCGATAGAAATTGAGCGGTAGAGTTTGCCATAAGGCCGATAATACTTTCTGCAGCAAGGCAACAGCAGCATTTAGCTCAGAAGTAGATCACGGCAGGGTCAACTGCAACCAGTTAGCCCAGCGTGATTTAAGGTGTTATACGATTAACTCACTCGCTCAAACTGCAAATCCCAGACACCATGACCTAAACGCTCACCGCGGCGTTCAAATTTCGTCACTGGACGCTCCTTAGGCCGCGGCACAGAGGTTTGATCTGCGGATAGGTTGGTAAAGCCTGGGGCAGCATTTAACACCTCCAGCATATGTTCTGTGTAAGGCTCCCAGTCTGTAGCTAAGTGAAAGACGCCGCCAATTTTTAGTTTACTGCGCACCAACTGAGCAAACTCCGGCTGAACAATCCGGCGTTTATGATGGCGGCTTTTGTGCCAAGGGTCTGGAAAAAACAGCATCACACGATCCAAACTGGCATCAGCCACACAGCTTTTTAGCACTTCCAAGGCATCGCAGCTGTAGACCCGTACATTACTGATGTTTTCCGTCAGCAGACCATTGAGCAAGGAGCCAACCCCCGGCCGATGCACTTCAATGCCAATAAAATCTTGCTCAGGTGCCGCTTGTGCCATCGCCAATAAGGATTGCCCCATACCAAAGCCAATTTCTAATGTACGTGGTGCTTGGCGAGCAAAGACCTGATCAAAATCTTGCCGGCCATCCGCCAGCTCTAAACCGAACTTTGACCAACCCTCATCTAAACCTCGTTGCTGGCCATCGGTCATGCGCCCGGCACGCATAACATAGCTTTTAATTTCACGGCGTCGCACAGGCAGCGCCTCAGCTGTGAGTAGATCGTCTGTCATGGGAGTCCTATCATAATGGAATCAATAGCTACGCAAAGAGTGCGCAGCTATTTCATAAGTAAATATCGAAGTTAAGCAATTATGCCATCCAGCGGAGAGGAGGCACTGGCATAGAGTTTTTTCGGCATGCGTCCGGCCAAATAGGCTAACCGACCGGCTTGTATTGCATGACGCATCGCTTGGGCCATCAGCACAGGCTGTTGCGCATCAGCAATAGCGCTGTTCATCAGTACCGCAGCACAACCCATTTCCATGGCAATAGTGGCATCGGAAGCAGTTCCCACTCCAGCATCAACCAACACCGGAACCTTTGCTTCTTCTAAAATAATACGCAAATTATACGGGTTACAAATACCCAATCCGGTGCCAATTAAACCGGCTAAAGGCATCACCGCAATGCAACCAATTGCCTCGAGCTCGCGCGCTATGATGGGATCATCACTGGTATACACCATGACATCAAAGCCTTCTTCCACCAGTACTCGAGCGGCTTTTAAGGTTTCCACCACATTGGGGAATAAGGTTTTCTGATCCGCTAAAATTTCCAGCTTAACTAAATTACGTCCACCCAATAACTCACGGGCCAAACGGCAGGTACGAATAGCTGATTCAGCATCATAACAACCGGCGGTATTGGGCAAAATGGTATAGCGATCAGGACTGATCACATCCAGTAGATTTTCTTCATCTTTATTTTGGCCAATATTAGTTCGACGTACTGCAACAGTAACGATCTCAGCGCCTGAGGCTTCAATGGCTAAACGCGTCTCTTCGAGATCTTTATACTTACCTGTTCCAACTAATAATCGTGAAGAATATGTTTTACCTGCAATAGTAAAAGGGTGATCCGTGCGCGCAACGTTCATCTATAGCCTCTCTTAGTCAGTAAAAAGGTGGCCACGGCTAACCACCACCAATCGCATGCACGACCTCAACCGCATCGCCTTCTTTAACCAGCGTGGTTTCGTACAAACTGCGTGGCACAATTTCGAAGTTTAACTCGACGGCAACGCGGCGCCCTGCTAACTGCAGATGCTCAAGTAAAGCTGCCACACTGAGCGTTGCGCTGAGTGCGTAAGTTTCACCATTCAACTGAATATGCATAACACAACCGTGAATTTCCGAAGGGTCTTTATTTTAGCGGGTTCGTCACCCGATAACCAAATATTTACAATTTAGCCAAAGCTGAATAAGCCAAGCTTAACCAACCCAGCACGAAAAAAACGCCACCAACCGGCGTAATTAAGCCTAAATTAACAGGCGTCAGCACCAGCAAATACAAACTGCCGGAAAATAAAACAATACCTAGGGTAAAAAATACCGCTGTCAATAACAAAGCCCGCGCCCCATGTAACTGCAGCAAAACAGCCACCAGCAATAAGGCTAAGGCATGAATAAACTGGTACTGCACCCCAATTTGCAGCACTGCTAAAGAATCCGCATTCAGCGTGCCCTTTAAACCATGGGCAGCAAATGCTCCAAGCAATACTGCCAAAGCGCCAAAAACGGCGGCAATAAATATCCAAAAACGCACTATAAGTTCTCCAATATTTTGCTGTGCTGGCTATAATCCAAGAATTTATCAATTAGGTCAGAGCAATGCTGAGTAAAATATTACGCACTCTATTCACTCTTCTCTTCGCTGCACTAGCACTGAGCATACTCTTGGTGGTGGTGCTGCGCTGGGTCAACCCACCTTTCACTACTCTGATGCTAGAAAGACAGCTCAGCGAAGAAAACTATAGCAGTCAACGAACCTGGGTGTCTTGGCAGTCTTTGCCTAATAATCTAAAAATGGCGGTGATTGCAGGTGAGGATCAGCAATTTTCTGAGCACTATGGTTTTGATCTGGCCGCCATCCGTGCCGCTCTTAGCTATAACCAAAGCGGTGACAGTATACGAGGCGCCAGCACCATTTCACAGCAAGTGGCCAAGAACACATTTTTATGGTCATCGCGCAGCTGGCCACGCAAAGCACTTGAAGCATGGTTTACCCTATGGATTGAGTTGCTCTGGAGTAAAGAACGCATTCTTGAGGTGTATTTAAACAGTGCTGAGTGGGGCCCGGGTATTTTTGGTGCAGAAGCAGCAGCGCAGTATCACTTTAATACCACAGCAGCCAATCTGTCCGATCAACAAGCGTATTTGCTCGCCGCGATACTGCCCAGCCCTTTACTGCGCAGCGCCCGCCAACCCAGTGCCGCAACAGCGCAACGTGCCCGCTGGATTGCACAGCAAGTGCGACAACTTGGCTCCACTCAATACCTCAATAAACTCAGCCCAGCGCAGTCCAACTAAGCCAATAGCAATAAAAAACCCCGATGCTACAAAAGTAACACCGGGGTTTGGCAACAATCTGTTATTGCATTAACAGTGACTTACGCAGCAAAGTTTTTCGCTACAAAGTCCCAGTTAACCAAGTTCCAGAATGCTTCTACGTAGTTAGGACGCGCATTACGGTAATCAATGTAATAAGCGTGCTCCCAGACGTCGCAGGTCAATAACGCTGTATCTTCTGTGGTTAACGGGCAGCCTGCACCAATGGTGCTAGTCAATGCTAAAGAACCGTCAGCCTTTTTAACTAACCAAGCCCAACCTGAACCGAAAGTGCCAATGGCAGTTTTAGTAAATTCTTCTTTAAATGCTGCAAACGAACCGAATGCTTTATTAATTGCTTCTGCTAACTCACCGGTTGGCTCACCGCCAGCATTTGGCGCTAAGCAGTTCCAGTAAAAAGTGTGGTTCCAAACCTGTGCAGCGTTGTTAAATACGCCACCGCTTGAGGTTTTAATGATTTCTTCTAGAGTTTTACCTTCAAACTCAGTACCTGGAACTAGATTATTCAAGTTCACTACGTAAGCATTGTGGTGCTTACCGTGGTGATACTCGAGCGTTTCAGCAGAGATATGTGGTTCTAGAGCGTTTTTTTCGTAAGGCAAAGCAGGTAATTCAAAAGCCATAATTATTTCTCCAAATACATCAGACAAGGCACTGTCAGCAAGCTTAAACAACGGACAGCTGATTCAATTGCCAACTGCTCCGGCTTGCTTATAGTTGTTTATTGTAGCATTTATAGGGCAACTTATCTACGTCATATCTGTAATGCTTTAGTTATTCAAGAGCAATTGTGCGGCTACGCCAAGCATCATTAGCGCAACTAAAAAGTCTATTACACGCCAAGTTAAAGGCCGCGCCAACCAAGGTGCGAGCTTTGCCGCTCCTAGCGCTAAACTAAAAAACCATAGTACTGAGCCCGTCGCCGCACCCAACACGTAAGCGCTCGGTGAGACTTGCTGTGCACCTAGCGAACCAATCAGTAGTACAGTATCCAAATACACATGAGGATTAAGTAACGTTACCGCTAAGGTACTTGCTAGCACTGCAACTAATGACTGCGCTGGACGCAGCGAAACAGGATCCAACGTGTGCTTACTGAATGCTCGGTATAACGCCATCGCACCATAAACCGACAAAAACAACACACCGCCCCAACGGGCGATTACCAATAGCAGCGGGCTACTTGTAAGAATATGTGCCAACCCATACACGCCGCACGCCACCAGCAGCACATCAAAAAAAGTGCAGAGACTGGCCACCCAAAGATGATGCTCGCGGCGCAATGCCTGCGATACCACAAATGCATTTTGCGCGCCGATGGCCATTATCAAACCGAGGGCAATCAATAAGCCACTGCTGTAACTTTGTAGCATGGCCGTTATCCCTCAAACACCCCTAAACAAGGCAGACTGTATTTTTCACCTGACAATAAAAAGCCGCCAATCGGCGGCTTTTTAAACAGAGCTCGATTTACAAGCCAGACATGGCCTTAATCGCACCCATCAATTCCTCATCGGTGCAGTCGCTGCACGTGCCTTTTGGCGGCATTGCATTTAAACCGGTGATCGAAGTTTGCAGTAATCCTTCTAACCCGCCCTTAGCATCGGCACGCTCTTGCCAAACCGCAGTCTCACCTGTGATAGGTGCACCGACCAAACCTGTTGTATGGCATACGCCGCAATGCTTGGTGATAATTTCATCTGCACTGCGGCCCGCAGAGGCGGCAGCTGGAACTGCAGCATCAGCACTTGCATCAGTATCAGCAGCAGCACTTGCAGCAGCGACTGCTGGATCACATGGATCACCCTGCACACACACCACACCCACAGGTTTAATGCGCTGCGCAATTTCTTCATCAGTGGTCGCTTGCGCACTGACTGCCCATAAGGCCAGTACAGTTGCTTGAGCTAGCAGAATTTTTTTCATCAGGTTCACGGTACACCCTCTTTTCTTGGCAAGTCATTCTCGCAACAGATGTTCGCGAGTTTAGTTTGGCACAGTATAACCACTCCCCACCCTCAGGCAAACAGTAGCGCACCTAGAACAGCCCTTTTTACGCATTAAATGGGCAAATATTTATAATGAACACGCTTTACATTACACAACAACTCATAAGAAATAGTCCCAGCGCGGGCCGCTACCTCATCAACCGACACTGTCTCACCCCACAATTCAACACTGCTGCCGATACCTGCTTGCTGCAACCCGGTCAAATCAACCGCCAGCATATCCATCGAGACCCGGCCAATTAATTGAGTTATACAGCCATCCACTGCCACTGGAGTGCCGGTTGGTGCATGTCGCGGATAACCATCGGCATAGCCTAGCGCGACAATCCCCACGCGTATTGGCTGACTGCTAATAAATTGCGCACCATAACCAACCGGCTCGCCTGCCGGCAAATCGCGCACGGCAATGATTTTAGACTGCAATGTCATCACCGGCTGAAACTTTTCCGTGTTCGCACTATAAAACTCTACTGGCTGGCTGCCATATAAGATAATCCCAGGTCGCGACCACTGATTACAGACCTCCGGCCAAGCCAGTATCGCTGGAGAGTTACAGACGCTGATCGCCGCCTGCATGCCAGCCGTTGCTGCCAGAAAAGTCTGATATTGTTCCTGCGTACGCGCAGAATTAGGCTCATCAGCCTGAGCAAAGTGTGTCATCAACACCACCTCTGCAACATTACTGCTGGCTTGCAAGCTCTGCCAAACGGCACGGTATTCGCTAGGGGAAAAACCAACGCGGTGCATGCCTGAGTCCATTTTCAGCCATACAGTAAGCGGCTGAGCTACATTGGTCTGTTGCAACGCCTCGAGCTGCCAAGTACTGTGCAGCACGCACCATAAGTTATGCGCAACAATCTGGGGGATTTCATCTTGATGGAAAAACCCTTCCAACAAAACAATCGGCAAGCTCACGCCAGCAGCGCGCAACTCCAGCGCTTCTTCTAAGCTGGAAACAGCAAAACCATCAGCAATATCGTGCAAGACCTGTGCACAGGCCACCGCACCATGCCCATAAGCGTCTGCCTTCAGCACCGCTAAAGCTTTATCTGCGCACAGCTGTTGCGCTAATTGGTAGTTATGCCGTAAAGCCTGCAGATTAATTAACGCGCGTGCCGGACGCATGACCCTTCCTTCTAAAATTTAAACTCAAACCATCACCCTGCTATACACCGTCACAAACTCTTGTGGCACAACAGCATCAACCGTAGCGAAACATATCCAAACCTTCGCGACTGATTTGTGGAGTGCGCTGACTGATAATATCCGTTAAGTAACTGGCCGAACCACATGACATGGTCCAACCTAAAGTGCCGTGACCGATATTTAAAAACAAATTGCGATAGGCCGTATGCCCAACAATAGGTGTACCGTCAGGGGTGGCTGGTCGCAGTCCTGTCCAAAACTCAGCTTGGGTTAAATCACCCGCCTGCGGATAGAGCAATCCTGTCACATACTCTAACGTCTCACGCTGTTTGGGATCGAGGGTTAAATCAAAACCTGCCACTTGCGCCATACCGCCCACCCGAACCCGCTGATCCAAACGCGTAATAGCGACTTTATAGGTTTCATCCATAACCGTTGACCGAGGCGCCATGGCAGGATCGATAATAGGAACTGTTAATGAATAACCTTTTAATGGATACACTGGCACTTTAATCCCTAATGGCATCAGCATCGCCCTTGAGTAACTGCCCAGCGCCACCACGTACTGGTCAGCAGTTTCCAAGACCCCATCGATGTACACCCCAGTAATCTGATCACCATGACTGCTGATGCTTTGTACGCTGCAACCTAATCGAAATTCAACGCCTAAATCGCGGGCCATAGCAGCCAAATTATGGGTAAACAAATTGCAATCACCGGTCTGATCCCCAGGCAAATGCAGCGCACCGGTTAAAGTATCAGCTACGGTGGCCAAAGCGGGCTCTACCTGAGCGATCTCGGCAGGCTGCAGCAGTTGATAAGCAACCTTGCTTTGCTCCAGCACAGCAATATCTTGTGCCGCGCTATCTAGCTGTTGCTGAGTACGAAATAGCTGTGTGGTGCCATATTGTCTGCCCTCGTATTCAATGCCTGTCTCGGCGCGCAAAATATCCAAACAATCACGGCTGTATTCAGCCATGCGCACCATGCGCTCTTTATTTACTGCATAACGTTTTGCCGTACAGTTACGCAACATTTTCAGCATCCATTGATACTGAAAAGGATCCGCGGTGAGCTTTACCGAGAATGGCGCATGACGGCGCTGCAACAACCATTTTATTGCTTTAAGCGGAATGCCAGGCGCCGCCCAAGGCGATGCGTAACCCGGTGAGATTTGCCCAGCATTTGCGCTACTGGCTTCTTGCGCAACATCCAGCTGCCGATCAACCACGACCACATCATAGCCTTGCTTGGCTAAGTAATACGCCGTTGTCACACCAATCACACCTGCACCCAATACCAAAACTCGCATGCCTGCTCCCTAAACTAAGTCGTTTATTTTCACTCACCCTAGTATGCGCTTGCTGAGCATAACTCTAAACCACAGCGGGTTTGAGTAATGCCGATGGCGTTAACGACTGTCCTTGCCAGTAGAACGCCACCGGCCACAGCTGTTGATTAATCTGACTCTGCTGCCACAGTTGCAGAAAACTACGTTGCTGCACTGGATGTAAAACGTCCGGTGCCAAGATCGCCAACGGCCATAAAACAAAAGCATTGGTTAACACCTCGGCACGGGGCAAGGTAACCTCAGAGTAAACACCCACCTGCTGCCCGTATAACAGCACATCTATATCCAATGTCAGCCCTGTACGCGGCTGCGCGTAACGACCATTGTCGCGCTCAATCTGCTTCAGATGCTGGTTTAATTCTTGCAGCGGCATCCGGGTTTTAACTTGCACCACCATATTTAAGAAGCAATCACTGCGAATTCCCACAGGCTCACTTTCAAACACTGGCGAGCAGTTTATTTCACCAAACAATGCAAACAATGCATCCAATCCAATACACAGATGCTTATCACGCTCAATATTGCTGCCCAACCCTAAGTACACATCGACTAACGGCATCCGCGTTCAATCTCCACTCCAACCCCACGGGCCTGAGCTACCGCGCCTGGCTTAGTAATTTTTAAGCGCAGCCAAGGAATATTAAATTCAGCCATTAATACTGCGGCTAATTTCTCAGCAAAGGTCTCCACCAATTCAAATTGACTATTTTGCGCAAACCCATTTATTTTCTCGGATACAGCAGCGTAATCTAAGGCTAAGTGCAACGCGTCTTCTGCGGCACAGGGACGATTATCCCAACCCATTTGCACATCCACCAACAGCTGCTGACGAATCGTGCGCTCCCAGTCATAGGCACCAATTACAGTGTCCACTTCTAGACTTTCGATAAATACCGTATCCACTTTGCTCTTGCCTCGTTAGAATCAAGACTTGCTGGCCTTGGTTCATTTAAATGTTTGAGTTACTACTGGTAGGCGCTTACCTGACTGGCTCACTGTCTTTTGCCATTGTCTTAAGCCGTTATTACGGCAGTAGCGATCCCCGCGCACAGGGTTCTGGCAATCCTGGTGCCACCAATATGTTGCGTGTTGCTGGTAAACGTTTGGCTATTCTGACCCTGCTTGGTGATCTGAGCAAAGGGTTACTGCCTATTTTGTTGGCCAACGCTCTGAATTTCGACCTGCAACAGCAGGCTTGGATCGGTCTGGCTGCGGTGCTTGGTCATCTATACCCACTGTACTTTAATTTTCGCGGCGGCAAAGGCGTAGCGACCACGGCTGGAATGTTATTGGGTTTATACCCACCCGCTGCGTTACTTGCGCTAGGCGTGTGGGTATTAACATTTAACCTGTCCCGCATCAGCTCGTTGTCGTCCCTAACCAGTATTTTTCTCTGCCTACCACTGCTGGCTTGGCAGCAACCTCAAGCGCTGCTGCCAGTCAGCGTACTCAGCGTTTTACTGGTCTGGCGTCACCGCAATAACTTAAAAGACTTACTGGCGGGCAGTGAGCGCAGCTTTAAAGACTAACCTTTACAGCAGCGGCGGCAGCTCTTCCAAGGGCCAGCGGGCTCGAGCTTGGATAGCATAGCCTTCCTTTTGCCCGGCTAATAAACGCTGACAACCGGCATAAGCAATCATCGCGCCGTTATCCGTACAAAACTCAGGACGCGCATAAAACACTTGACCGCCGCGCTTAGCCAGCATGCCTTCCAATGAACGACGCAAGGCTAGATTGGCACTTACACCACCGGCAATCACCAAGTTATGCAATTTTTCCTGCTCCAGTGCGCGCTGGCATTTAATGCTAAGAGTCTCCACCACCGCCAGTTGAAACGCATGGGCAAGATCAGCGCGGGTTTGTTCACCATCGTCACCGGCGGCAAGGCACTTTTGCCAAGCCATCAGCGTCGCAGTTTTTAAACCACTGAAACTAAACTGCAAACCAGGGCGGTCGGTCATGGGCTTCGGCAAAGTAAAGCGCCCAGGCTGACCCTGCTCGGCAACCCGGGCTATTTCTGGGCCACCTGGATAATTTAAACCCATCATTTTTGCAGTTTTATCAAATGCCTCGCCAGCGGCATCATCAATGGACTCACCCAGCAAGCGGTACTGACCAATGCCATCCACGCGTACCAGTTGAGTGTGGCCGCCGGAGACCAATAAGGCGACAAAGGGAAACTCTGGTGGATTCTCTTCCAACATCGGTGCCAGCAAATGGCCTTCCATATGATGCACACCGATGGCCGGTATCTCCCAAGCAAAAGCCAAGGCTTGGGCACAGGATGCGCCCACCAACAAAGCCCCCACCAGACCCGGCCCAGCGGTGTAGGCAATGCCTTGAATATCTTCTGCGCGGCATTGTGCATCGCTGAGTACTTGCTCTATTAATGGCAACATACGTTTAATGTGATCACGGGAAGCCAACTCTGGAACCACGCCACCATACATACGGTGCAGGTCAATTTGGCTAAATAATGCATCAGCCAACAAGCCACGCTCGCTGTGATAAAGCGCGACACCAGTCTCATCGCAGGATGTTTCTAAGCCCAACACCAACATCTAATCAATCCGCCTAACTTTACAATGATGGAATAAGCAAGCATGATAAGCGGCTTAGCGGTTATGTTCTATGCTTTTCTTAATAGCTCTTTGCTTTTAGGGAAAAAAGCAGGTATTATCCGCAACCCTTGAAAACGGATATGTATTAATCGAATACATGTTCTATAACCCGGTCATTGATGAAGGTACGAATCGGATGCCAACTGTCAAACTTAAAGACAACGAACCATTTGACGTTGCTCTGCGTCGCTTCAAGCGCTCCTGCGAAAAAGCCGGTGTTCTTGCTGATATACGCAGTCGCGAGTTTTATGAAAAGCCAACTGCAGAACGCAAGCGCAAAGCAGCAGCAGCAGTAAAGCGTCATGCAAAAAAAGTACAACGCGAACAACGTCGTCACGAACGCCTGTATTAATCTAAACAGGTTTTTGTGCCAACAAAGCCCGGACTCGTCCGGGTTTTGTCGTTTAATATTTTTCTTTCTTAAACCCATTTATCATAGCTAAAACAAGCCAAATTGGCCGTTACGTGCCTTATTTTGACCTCTGTTTGGCTGGCTTCAAGTAACGCCCTCAAAACTTACATTGTATTTAACTGTCACACAGATACGTGCGCTTGGTCGTTTAAACAGAGCCGCACTTAACTAAGCTGCATTGGTGTATTCCAAGCATTGTAGGGGTTTCATGGCAGGATTAATTGCGCAAAGTTTTATTGATGACTTACTCAACCGCACCGACATCGTCGAAGTGGTCGGTTCTCGCGTGCAATTAAAAAAGTCCGGTAAAAACTACACCGCCTGCTGCCCTTTCCACCAAGAAAAAACACCCTCTTTTTCTGTCAGTCAGGAAAAACAGTTTTATTACTGCTTCGGTTGTGGTGCCGGTGGCAATGCCCTCGGTTTCCTTATGGATCACGACAACCTTGAGTTTCCTGAAGCTGTGGAAGATCTGGCGCAACGAGCCGGCGTTGAAGTTGAGCGCGAAGAAGGTCGTGTACCACGCCAACCCCGCCAGCCGGTTGACTCACCCCTGTATGCATTATTGTCTGCGGCCAGCGACTACTACCGCAATGCCCTAAAAAATCACCCGCAACGCAATGCTGCTGTCGATTATCTAAAAAATCGTGGCGTCTCCGGCATCATTGCCCGCGACTTCGCCTTAGGTTTTGCCCCACCGGGCTGGGATAATTTGAGCAAGCATCTGGGTGGCGACAGCATGCAGCAAAAGGCCTTAATTGATGCTGGTCTGTTAGTGGAAAATGCTGAAAGCCAACGGCGTTATGATCGTTTTCGTGATCGGATTATTTTCCCTATCCACGATTCTCGCGGCCGTATTGTTGGTTTTGGTGGACGAGTACTGGGTGATGATAAGCCTAAGTACCTCAACTCGCCGGAAACCGCCGTATTCCATAAGGGCCAAGAATTATACGGTCTCTATGAAGCACGCAAGCATAACCGTCAGCTCAATGAAATCATTGTCGTTGAAGGCTATATGGATGTCATCGCGCTGGCTCAACAAGGCTTGCGCAATGCTGTAGCCACTCTAGGTACCGCCACCAGCGAAGAGCACATTAAGCGCTTATTTCGCGTAGTACCCAATATTTTATTCTGTTTCGATGGTGATAACGCTGGGCGTAAAGCCGCGTGGCGCGCACTGGAAGCCACCTTAGGCAATCTAAAAGACGGCCATCAAGCCCGCTTCTTATTTGTCCCCGACGGTGAAGACCCAGACAGTTTGATTCGCAGCGAGGGTTTGGAGGCATTTCAAGCGCGTATCGCGCAACAATCCGTTGCCTTAACTGAGTATTTTTTCACTCATCTTTCTGCAGAAATAAATTTAGACTCTTTGGAAGGCAAAGCACACTTAGCCACCTTAGCATCACCTCTGGTTGAGCGTATTCCAGGCGCCAACTTGCGCGCCTTAATGCGCCAAAAACTCAGCCAGATTACCGGGCTTGCTACAGCACCGCCCAGCATCAGCAAAGAAGACAGTTACCCCGCAAACCAAGCTTGGACTGCGCACGAGTATGAGCATGACGCAGTTGATGCTGACGCTTTTACTCATTTCAGTACTGAGGATCACCATGATCTGCCGCAGCACCTGCCTGCGCAGCCTGTCGATCCGAAAAATCACAATAAAAACACTTGGTCAGCTAAAAATGACCCAGCACGGCAAACACATCGTGCTAAAAAAACCGCTGTGGAAACCCCACACTTGGCTGCTCTGCGCACCTTGTTGCACCATCCGCAGCTCGCACTAAAAGTAGATACTGCCAGTAAACTTGCTGCAGAAGATGACCTTTATGCGCAACTGCTCGTCTCATTACTTGAAGCATTACAAAAAAGCCCCGAGCTCAGTCCACTCCAATTGATAGCACGATGGCACGGCACCGAACAGGGCCACCTATTGCGTGCGTTGGCTGAAAAAGAATGGCTGATTGATGCCGACAACCTTGAAGAGCAGTTTTTTGACACCATAACTCGTTTAGCAGCTCGTCAACGTGAGCGCCTTATTGATCAATTATTGAGCAAGGCCCGCTCTGGCGAACTTTCTAGCGAAGAAAAACAACACTTGCGCACACTGTTTGAACAACATAACAATGTGCCAAGTACCGCCCAAACTGGCAACTAAGCCGCTATATGCAGTATAATATAAGCCTTAGATGCCTTTCGGCCCAGACCTTTCATGGATAGGGTGATATGTCCGCAAAATCACAACAATCTCGTTTAAAAGAACTCATCGCCCTCGGCCGCGAGCAGGGATACCTGACTTACGCTGAGGTCAACGACCACCTTCCTGAAGATATTTCTGACCCAGAACAGGTCGAAGATATTATTCGCATGATCAATGACATGGGAATAAACGTCTCTGAAGCTGCTCCTGATGCTGATGCCTTATTACTGGCAGGCGCTGATACCGATGAAGCTGCCGCTGAAGAAGCTGCAGCCGCTCTTGCTGCAGTAGAAACAGATATTGGCCGTACCACTGACCCAGTGCGTATGTATATGCGTGAAATGGGTACCGTGGAGCTCCTCACCCGTGAAGGCGAAATTGAAATCGCCAAGCGTATTGAGGAAGGTATTCGTGAAGTTATGGGTGCTATTGCTCACTTCCCCGGTACCGTTGCCGATGTTCTCGCCAGTTTTGATCGTGCCATCGAAGAAGGCACGCGCTTAACCGATATCTTTAACGGCTACATTGATCCTGACGACGCCATTGCCCAGCACCCTGCTCCAGCTGCTGCGAAAAGCACCGCAGCGGAAACCGCCAAGGCAAAAGACGACGACGATGAGGACGATGAAGAAGAAGACGTCGAAGAGGAAGAAGAAGCAGGCAATACTGGACCTGACCCCGAAGTTGCTAAGCAGCGCTTTGGCGCAATTGCAGAGCAGCTCGCTAAAGTTGAAAAAATACTCGAGAAACACGATCGCAATAGCAAGCAAGCAGTCGCCGCTCTGCAAGAGCTTGGCGAGCTGTTTATGCCGATCAAGCTTGTGCCTAAACAGTATGACGCTTTAGTTGTCACTGCCCGTGATGCTTTACACCAAGTACGTCGACAAGAGCGCGCCATTATGCAGTTGTGCATACGGGATGCCCGCATGCCCCGTGCCGACTTTTTAAAGCACTTCCCTGGCAATGAAACCAACTTAGAGTGGGCGGTAAAGCTGAGTGAAGGTAAAGCCCGCTACGCAGCAAATTTAGTACCTTTAATTGAAGAAATTCAGCGCAATCAGCAAATTCTGATTGACCTGGAAGAAGAAACTTCTTTAACCATTGCTGATATCAAAGATATCAACCGCCGCATGTCCATTGGTGAAGCCAAAGCCGGCCGCGCCAAAAAGGAAATGGTTGAAGCAAACTTGCGCTTGGTGATTTCTATTGCGAAAAAGTACACCAACCGTGGTTTACAATTCTTGGATTTAATTCAGGAAGGTAATATTGGCCTGATGAAAGCGGTTGATAAGTTTGAATACCGTCGCGGTTATAAGTTCTCTACTTATGCCACTTGGTGGATTCGTCAAGCAATTACCCGCTCCATTGCTGACCAAGCACGCACCATCCGCATCCCTGTGCATATGATTGAGACCATCAACAAACTCAACCGCATCTCACGTCAGATGCTGCAAGAAATGGGCCGTGAACCGACCCCAGAAGAGCTTGGCGAGCGTATGGAGATGACTGAAGAGCGCGTGCGTAAGGTCTTGAAGATTGCCAAAGAGCCGATTTCCATGGAAACGCCGATTGGTGATGATGAAGACTCGCACCTGGGCGACTTTATCGAAGACGCTACCATGCAGTCGCCGATTGATATTGCCACCGTAGAAAACCTCAAAGATGCGACCCGTGATGTGCTTTGTGGTCTGACTGAACGTGAAGCGAAAGTTTTACGGATGCGTTTCGGTATTGATATGAATACTGACCATACGTTAGAAGAAGTCGGCAAACAGTTTGATGTAACTCGTGAACGGATTCGTCAGATTGAAGCCAAGGCGCTGCGCAAACTGCGCCACCCCTCACGCAGTGAGCATCTACGCTCCTTCCTGGATGAGTAAAACCAACAACCCCCGGTAATTCGGGGGTTTTTGTTTGCGTCTTTGCAGTACACGGGTATAATAGCCCGCTGCAACTGGGGCCCATAGCTCAGTTGGTTAGAGCAGGGGACTCATAATCCCTTGGTCCGCGGTTCAAGTCCGCGTGGGCCCACCATTTTTTCTCCTGTATCTAGAAAATACTAAACGCATTTATCTTACAATGCATACAGTGTAAATAACTCCTCAAAGCTTCACCCTCTATTGCTGAGCTCAGCATCTAAAAAGTCACACTATCAGCTGTACATCCCCTGCTACACAACCCTATCTGCAACACCCATTTCATCCCAAGCTATTTTTAAAGACAACTATAGGTGCATCTTATGCGCATCATAGGTGCTTTCACCCAGGCATTAAAAAACCCGCAGCACCAAAATGAACTGCCCCCAAAAAGTTAGTCCAACTTTTTGGGGGCAGTTCACAACCAGTGAGCGGGTTCTTTAATATATTTATTACTCAGCAGCAGACTAGCTGCCCAGTGCCTCTACAGCACTTTAAACAAGCGTTTCGCCCTTAGCCTTAGCCTTGCGCGCATCGATCACTACGGCAGTGCACAGGACCAGCAACACTGCAGCTGAAATCACTGGCCAAATCATTATATAAACAGTTAATCCAAATGTAGACATTTTGTCTCTCCTTAAGCTTCTGCTTCTTTATGGAACTCAATCACACGCTCATCAATAGTAGCAAAGTCAAAATCCCGCGCCTTACTGCGCAAAGTCATTAGCGTACAGATGATTGCGCTCGCACCATAAGCAGTCAGCGAACTCAATAGCACAGTGTATTCACGTAAAAATCCAACCGTAAAGAACACTAAAATAATTGCGGTAATCATGCCAAAGATTAAACCGGCCATGCGACCGAAGAAGCCAAAGGTCATTAGACCAATCACAACCCCACCACCCACTGCAGCAAATATTTCAAAAAACACTGCAATAACACCCTCGATTGGTATCAAGTCAAAGCGGGCAATCAGGAATAAGACAAAAGATACCGCAACCGACACCGTAAACGCCGCATTTGTCACTCGATTCCAGTACAGGCTAGCAATCACAGGGAATACAATTGACCCCCATAATGCACCCACAAAAATCAGCATGGATAAGATATCCAGCTTTAAACTGGCAAAAACAACACCCAGGGTGGCTGCAGTGACCATGGTAAAGCGGCCAACCCACAGCATTCTCAGCGGATTAGGCTTGTTTTTCGTAACGTGTTTAGCATACACATCCGTCATCACAATGGCCGACAAAGCAGATAAATCAGAGTCTGCTGTGGATGATAAAGAACCTATCACCATCACAAACAACATTCCCACCATAAAAGGTGACAAGTAAGTCGCGGCCATTTGCGGAATAAGGTTATTTAAATCGCCATCAATTGGCGTCACCCCTGCTAACAATGCCAACAAGCCCAACATCCCTAGGCCAATCACAATCGCACCATAACCAATGGTGGCAGTGATAAAACTGGATTTAATTAAATCCTCACGCACCGCAAATAAGCGCTGAGCAATGGTTTGGTTACCAATTGCATAGGCCAATACTGCAACAAAGAAAGGTGCGCCCTGCTCTAAAATAGCTGTGGTGGAAAAGAAATTTTGCTGCTCTAAGGTCAGGTTAGACATGCCCGTTTCAAACAGTGTCGGGCCACCCAGCTTAAAGAAGATCATTGGAATAATAATCACTGCAGCCAAGATCATCGCGACTAATTGAGCAAAATCAGTAAACACCGATGCTCTAAAGCCAGACCACAAGGTATATAACAGCACACCAAAACCGGCAATCATCACACCTTGGACAAAGCTCAGCGGCGATAGAATACTTACCAGCGCGCCGGCTGCAGTAAAGTTGACCATTAAACTGATGACGCTACCGACTACGTTGGAACCAGCTAAAATCATCTGGCTGGATGTGCCGTGTCTGGCGTGCATAATCTCTGCCAGCGTATGGGCGTTCGGAGCCAGTTTTCGGAAGCGTCGGCCAAACGGATAGATAAATAGAATCATCAATGCGCCCCAAAAACCATAATGGATCGCACCTGATATACCGTATTTATAACCGGAACTGGCGGCAGCGTAGAAAGATGCTGCCCAAATCCAAGTTGCCGTCATACTTGCGGCAGACATACCGTAACCAACCGCACCATTGGCGGTCATATAGCCATCGGCGTTTTCTTGTTTTTTACCGATGCGTAATGTTAAGAGAAAAGTTACGCCATAAAATCCCAATAGGATCAATAGCGCACTCGTCGTTGTAAATTGAAACATTCTTACTCCTTAGCGCCGCGGACGCCACAGGCAGGACGTATTTTTCACGCGACAATGTTGCGCTACTCTGCAAGGTCAGCAAGATAAGCCATGCGAGTGCATAATCAGAAGTGCTGCTAAGGCAAACCAGACACTGCACAATAGGTGCGGTCCGAAAAACTGCCAAAGAGTATGGGGAGCGAGTCCCGCAGCGATGAGCCGGCAATAACCGGAAAATGCGCAAATACTGCCTGTTTTTTGTATCTGCGACAGCAAAATACTATAGCATAAATAGCCACCATAGCCATAACCCATCACTGCCAAGCTAATGTGCTGAGGGTAAACCTGTTATTTATCTGCTGGCACAGGCAGACGCAGCGGACGTGTCCAGCGCTCAGATAAAACCACACCAAATAAGGTCAAGCCACCGCCGATCGCATGATAAAAAGCTAAGCGTTCAGACAACACTAACGCAGCAATAATGATAGTCAGGATCGGCATCAGATTGAAGAATACCGCGGTGCGACTGGGTCCGAGCGCACGAATCGCACGCATCCACGCCAACGGCGCTGCAATCGAAGCAAATACACAAGCAAATAAAACCAGTGGTAGGTTGCTACTATTTAGACCGGCTTTTTCAGAGAACCAAAACAGTGGAAACAACACCACTATTGCCACCAACACTTGCAGGTAAAGCAACTGCAGCGCCGAAATCTCCATCTGCCAATACTTTAATAAAGTGCTATAGAGCGCATAGGCCAAGGTAGCAATCAACATCATTGCATCACCCATATTGATGCCCTGCTCAGTAATGCTGCGCAGATCGCCATGACTCACCACCAACAGCACGCCGGTAAAAGAGCAGATAGCGCCGACTATGGCGCCCATGGTTAAACGTTGGCCTAGGGCAATAATAGCCATGCCTAAGGACATCATCGGCATCAGCGATAAAATAATCCCCATATTGGTTGCTGAGGTTTTCGGTGCAGCAAAGTAGGCAAGGCTTTGATAAATCGCCATACCCAACACGCCCAGCACAAAGATCTTCAAAAGGTGTGGGCGAATATTGCTCCAGTTCCGCATCACCGGCCGCAACATAAATGGGGTAAACAATAGGCCGGCAAACAGCCAACGATAGAACCCCACCTCAGCAGGAAATATCACACCCACGGTCATTTTATTGACGACGGTATTGGCCGACCAAAATAATACCGCCAGCAATGGAAACGCATATTGCACAATAAGAATCCTTATCAACTAACCCGCTATTATCACCCTATGAGCATATAAAATCAGGCTGTTTTCAGTTTTCACTGCAAATAGCGGGATATAAATGAACGGGACTCCGGTTAACTAGCCGTGCAATTGAATATTCGTACCTTAATATATGCCGATATTTTTTGTTATGTTGAGGCTTGTCCACAGTTCAGCACAGTTAACTGTTTTACCAGCCCATAAATAAGCAACGGCTGGAGCAGCAGGCTACCAGCCGTTGGATATTGCAACTCAAAACAAACGAACTTACATACCCAGCATCCGTGGCAAGCCCATCGAAACGCTCGGCACATAGGTGATAATCATCAAGAAGGCCAGCAGAATCATCAGCCACGGTAATGCCGCACGGATCACCGCTGACAAAGGCATACCAGTCACCGCAGAAGTCACAAATAAATTGAGCCCCACCGGCGGTGTGATCAAGCCGATCTCCATATTCACCACCATAATGATACCTAAGTGAATTGGATCAATTCCGAGCTGTACAGCAATAGGAAACAGGATCGGTGCCAAAATCAAAATAATGGCCGAAGGTTCCATAAATGCACCAGCAATCAGCAGCACAATATTGACCACTAAAAGGAACATCCACGGTTGTAATCCCGCCTCCAGCACCATCGCAGTGATTTGCTGGGGAATTTGCTCAGTGGTTAATACATGAGCAAACAGCATGGCGTTGGCGATAATAAACATCAGCATAATGGTGAGCTTAGCTGACTCCAGCACCACCTTAGGCGCCTCAATAAGGCGCATATCCCTATAGACAAACAACGCAATAAAAGCCGAATAGACAGCAGCAACCGCAGCAGCTTCGGTGGGGGTGAACATCCCTGAGTAAATACCACCGAGGATGATGACCATCAGCAATAAGCCCCACACCGCTTTACGCGCAGAGCTTAACCACTCACGAAAAGTTGCACGGGGCAATGCCGGCAAATTTTTCTTCACCGCAATGATATAGATGGCCACCATTAAAGCCACACCGAGCAAAACACCAGGTACTACACCCGCCATAAACAAGGTACCAACGGATGTTTCAGTCGCTGCGGCATACACCACCATCACTACTGATGGTGGAATTAAGATACCCAGTGTACCGGCGTTGGTGATAATTCCTGCGGCAAACGGCTGCGGATAACCTGAGCGCACCATTCCGGCGATGGCAATCGAGCCCACGGCAGCAACCGTAGCTGGGCTGGAACCCGATAGTGCAGCAAACAACATACACGCCAATACCGCACCAATTGCCAAGCCACCACGGATATGTCCAACACTGGCATTGGCAAAATCAATTAAACGCCGTGCCACACCGCCGGTGGTCATAAATGAACCCGCTAGCAAAAAGAACGGGATCGCCAATAACGTGTAGTGCTCACTGGTCTCGAAAAGTTTAATTGCCAGCGAACGTACTGAGTCAGGACTGAACAATATGATGGTTACCGAACCCGCTAACCCCAGCGATATGGCAACCGGCACTCCAATAAACATCAGCGCAAATAAGGCTAAAAACAGAAACGGAATTGTCATGGTTTAGTTTCCTCTGTCTCTGACAATTTCATTGCATCAGCGGCCTCGTCAGCCAAGCCTAACCCCACCTGTTCATGGCGAAGAATGCGCACCAATATTTCTAAAAAGCGAATAAACACTAAGGTAAAGCCAATGGGTACAATTATCCCAATATGCCACTGTTTAACACCAAAATGACCTAAATCATCTGCGCCAATAGCCGCACCCATTAATGTTGAAATCCATTCAAAACTCGCCACACTCAACAACCCTGCATAACCCAAGCTAAAAATACAGGCAATAATCGCAATAATGCGCTGCGTGGACCGCGAGGCTAATTTAACCAAAGCATCCACCCCAATATGCCCGCCAATGCGAACGCCATAGGCCAAGCCAAAGAAAATCAGCCAAGCGAACAATGCTTTGGTTAAAGCATTACTCCAAGTCATGACTTGCACCATATCTAAAATAAAGTCGCCAATACTATAAAAAAACTCAGAGACTCCCTCAGAACGCTCTGAAAAATATTCAGCAATACGGTAAAAAAAGGTATAAAAGTTATTTAAAATCACATAAACAAAGGTTACTAGCGTCATCATCGCCAGCAGAAAAACAATTAAACCTTCTTCAAAGCGATCCCAAATCAGGCGCATGGCATTCATAGGTTTTCCTCCCGAAACGGATAGCACAACTAAAGCATCACTCAGCAATTTTAAGCGGCTGCTCCACGCAACACTTAGATTGCGTGGAGCCCCGTGGTATTACTCTTGGTTAGAGGCTTCTGCTGCTTTGATGCGCTCTGCACCAATTTCTTTTTCAAACTTTTTCCAAACCGGCTTCACTTGATCACGCCATTGATCACGCTGCTCTTTAGTCAAAGTAATGATTTCAGTTTTGCCGCTATCAATGATCGCCTGCTTATCGCGCTGATTAATTTCTTCAGCATGCAAGTTCACTTCAGCAGTCACTTCATCCATGATTTTAGACAGCTCAGTACGCACATCTGCCGGTAAATCATTCCAGAATTTAGTGTTGGTAATTACCATATAGTCGAGCAAACCGTGGTTCGACTCGGTGATGTACTTTTGTACTTCATGCATTTTTTGTGAGTAGATATTGGAGTAAGGGTTTTCTGCACCGTTCACCACTCCGGTTTGCAAGCCTTGGTAGACTTCCGCAAAACTCATTTTACGAGGGTTAGCCCGTAGCGCTTTAAACTGCTCATCCAATACTGCAGAAGCCTGCACACGGAACTTTAAGCCCCGTGCATCTTTAGGCGTGCGCAGTGCTTTATTAGCTGACAATTGCTTCAAGCCATTGTGCCAATAAGCTAAACCTGTGATGCCTTTGTCTTCCATACTGGTCAACAGTTCTTGCCCCACCGGACCTTTCTGAAAGCGGTCAACGGCTTCAATGTCGTCAAACAGGAACGGCAAGTCAAAAATCTGGATCGGTTTTGAGTAGTGCTCAAACTTGGCCAATGAGGGTGCAATTAACTGCACATCACCCAACAGCAGGGCTTCCATTTCTTTGCCATCGCCAAACAAAGACGAGTTGGGATACACCTGTACTTCAACTTGACCTGGCAAACGTTCTTCAGCAAGTTTTTTAAACAGCAGCGCACCCTGGCCTTTTGGCGTGTGCTCGGCAACCACATGTGAGAATTTAATAACAATTGGCTCGGCAGCCACAGCTAAGCCAGCCAACCCCAATGAAACAGCACAAACCAGTGCTTTAGCGGTCATTTTAAGCATTAAAATTTCCTCTTACTTTGGATAGTCAGTGCCGCACAGCGCGACAACTATTGTTATACAGCAACGAGTTAAGCCCGTGAGTCTTATATTCAAAGCAAGTTTCATACCCTTCATCAGAATCTACGACTAAAGTAGAAGCATACTGCAGCAATAAGGCTATAAAAGCAGATTACTCAACAGGCAAGCGGGGGGTAAAATTTAAAGTTGGCGGTTTTTCGCCGCACTCAATCAGAGGACGGCGACTTTCCGCCAGAACTGCTAAAGCTTAAATTATATTTACGTAATTTATCATGTAATGTTTTACGCGGTAGCTGCAAAGCTTCGGCGACTTCACGCAAGGATTGGTGCGGATTATTCAGCTCACTAGCAATTAAACTGCGCTCAAAAGCCTCGACCTGCTGGCTCAAAGAGACAGCTTCTCCTGATGAGGAGATTATTTTCGAGGCGGGCGCAATAGCCAAATCGAGCCCTAAAGCAAAACGTTCTGCAGCGTTTTGTAACTCACGAATATTGCCGGGCCAGTCATGCCCCAACAATAGCGCACGGGTCATAGGAGTGAATTCAGGTTCAGCAATACTGTACTTCTCACAGGCGACACTGACAAAATGCTGGAACAGCGGCAAAATATCCTCACTGCGCTGACGCAAGGCTGGAATATTAATTTGTGCAACATTCAGGCGGTAGTACAAGTCCGCACGAAAACGGCCGGCATCAGCCGCCACTAATAGGTCTTCTTTACTCGCGGCAATCACCCGAATATCCAAAGGAATGAGCTGGTTCGAACCCACCCGCTCCACCACTCGCTCTTGCAATAAACGCAGCAGTTTAACCTGTATATCAAGACTCATACTTTCTATTTCATCAAGAAACACTGTGCCGCCATTAGCATATTCAAACTTACCAATACGACGCTTTTGTGCACCGGTAAATGCACCACTTTCATGACCAAACAGCTCACTCTCAATCACTGCGTCAGCCAATGCACCGGTATTAATCGCCACAAACGGCGCTGCACAACGGGATGACAAATCATGTAAGGCACGGGCTACCACTTCTTTACCACTGCCGGTTTCACCTAGGATCAAGACGTCGGCCTGAATGGTCGCTAAGGCACTGACCTGTTCTCGCAAACGCTGTGCGCTGACAGAACCACCTAATAAACGCTCACCCAGTAGCCGTTGTTCGGTTAAAGCTAAGCGTAAAGAGCGATTCTCCAGTACCAGCCGACGCACTTCCAAAGCGCGGCGCACACTATCTAGAAGTAACTCACTGGCAAAGGGTTTTTGTAAAAAATCATAAGCGCCAATACGCATCGCTTGCACCGCCAACGGCACATCGCCATGGCCGGTAATCAACAACACCGGCAGCTGTGCATCAAACTGTTGCAATTGCTCTAATAATTCCAGCCCATTCATTCCGGGCATGCGAATATCAGTCACCAAGACCCCCTGCCAATCCACCGGTAAAGCTTCTAAAATGCCTTGCGCACTACCATAGGCTTGCACCTGCAGGCCAGCCAGATCAAAGGTTTGCGACAGTGCTGTGCGCAAATGAACATCATCATCCAGTAACAGCACATCGGTTGCATGACTAATGTTCAGCATATAAAACGGTCCTCACTGGAGTTTAAATTCAGCGCTGAGGGTATCTCGCGCAAATATAAAGTGACTTGCGCGCCGCCCTCGGGATGATTGGCAAACAACAAACGTCCTTGCAGCGCTTTAACCAGCGTGGCACAAATTGCCAAACCTAAGCCTAAACCTCGGGCACTGGTTTTTGTCGTATAAAAAGGCTCACAGGCTTGCTGCAATGCTTCTGCACTAAAGCCCGGGCCATTATCACGCAAGCTTAAAATCACCCAACCGTCTTCGACCTGAGTACTGAGCCAAATCCGCCGCGGTGTGCTCCTTTCACTCAGTGCATCTAAAGCATTGTTAAGGAGATTGTTTAAGACTTGCCGCAAGCGGGTCTCGCCAGCCTCCACCCACAAGGTGGCATCTGGAATATCGCGAATAATCTCCACCTGTAAGCTGCGCTGCTGTTTGACATTCATTGCCAGCGCATCATCAATCGCCGGCTGCAGCGCCACATGCTCTGAAGCAAGGCGGTCGCGCCGGGCAAAAGCGCGTAAATGGGTAATAATCGAAGCCATTCGTTCAGTCAGCTGTGCCACTAAATCTAAATTATTGCGCACTTCATCATAACGCTGTTGAGCCAGCAGAATCTTTGCGTTATCGGTATAACTACGAATCGCCGCCAAAGGTTGATTCAATTCATGACTGATACTGGCTGACATAATCCCCAGCGCAGATAATTTGCCTGCTTGCACCAATTCATCTTGCGCACGGACCAACTCTTGCTGAGCTGACTCACGCTCCAATACTTCTTGTTTAAGGCGGCTGTTTAGGGTTTGTAAGTCTTGGGTACGGGTGCGCACATTGTCTTCCAAAACTCGTTTGGCATGGGCATCCATGGCAATACGTTCTATATAGTGCCTGCGTCGCTGCATCAATAAACCTAAAATCAACAGTACCGCCAGCAAGGATGCAGCCACAACTGCCATTGCAGTACGTACTGGCTCATTAATCAGTCGCTGCGGAGCTAAAATATTCACTTGCCAACCAATGCTATCCAAGCGCTTAGCGAAAGTAAGCCAGTCATGTTGCTTAAGCTTAATCCGTTGCGGATAAATCGAGGTGTAGGGCTGATGCTGTGCCACACTGCGCTGCTCTTGCGCGGTCAGTTCACGGGTTGCACTAAAGCGCCAGTCAGCTTGTGAAGTAAGGATCACCACACCGTTTTTATCGGTCACCAGCAATTGCTCTGGGGTCTGTCCCCATAGGGTTTCAGTGAAGTCCAAATCCACTTTGACTACAATTACGCCCACCACTTCACCCTCGGCGTAGACCGCGCCACCAAAGTAATAACCGCGCTTAAAAGAAATATTACCTAATCCAAAAAACTCGCCGCTGCCACTTTTGACTGCATCACTAAAGTATGGGCGAAAGGCAAAATTATTACCCACAAAGCTACGTTCAGCATCCCAGTTCGACGCAGCCAAGGTTAAACCTTGGGCATCCATCAAATAAATCACATCGGCACCGGTTTGCTGTTGGATACGCTGCAACAACGTATTTGCCGTGTGTAAGGCTTGCTGATCCGTAGGGGTTAAAAGAACCTGCTGGACATTGGGTAAAGGGCCTAAAATCTGCGGTAGCACTTCATAGCGCTGCAAGGTGCCGGTTAAGTTCGCCACAAACAAATCCAACGTTTGCCCGTTTTTACGTTGCAAACCTTCTAAGTAATAACTTTCAACTAGGCGCTGAATGGGCCAGAGCAAGGTCAAAAAAAACAGCCCCAGCCACAGCAGATTACGCCAGCGTGGTTTTGCAGATGTCATATCTCTCCCCTTGCTCTGGGTCATTTAATTCAGCACGCTCGACGCGCAAGACTGCACAGCGCATCGACAGCTATTTAACTAATAATTTAATCAGGGTTTTCACATACTCCGGCAAGGCATGTGAATCTCGCACCACAATGCTGCGCTCACGTAATGCCCAAGTCTCATCCAACTGAATAATTTTAAGGTCCATGGTTTGCTGATGCCGCAGCGCAGCAGACTCCGGCAGAATGCCAATACCCACACCGGCCTCAATCATGCGGCACATCGACTCAAAGCCAAAGACTTGGATGCGCACATTGAGATCGCGCTGCAAACTATCGATGTGATTTTTTAAAAAGCGCAATAAACTGGAGCCTTCTTGCAAGCAAATATGCGGGTAATCCAATGTATCCTCTAAACCCACGGACGCTTTTTGTGCCAATGGATGCTGGCTATTAGTAGTCAGCACTAAACGGTCAGTACTGAAAGGAATCACTTCAAGGCCTTTGGCTGTAATGGGACCAGCAGTAATGCCAATATCACTGGCCCCTTCAGCCACGCCGCGCAACACTTCAAGGTTAACCCGTTCTTGCAAATCGATGGTCAGCTGTGGATGCTGGACCATCAGCACTGCTAAGGTCTCAGGTAAAAAATCAGTCACTGCGGTGGTATTGGCGAAAATACGAATATGCCCAACCTGCTGATCACCAAATTCCGATAGTTCATTTTTCAAGTACTGCACTTGGCGTAAAATAATCCGCGCATGCTTCAGCAGAACACCACCAGCTGCGGTGAGCTCAACACCTTGTGAGTCGCGATAGAGCAAGCGAATCCCCACTTGCTCTTCGAGCTTTTTAATTCGATTGCTGGCCGCCGCAGTGGACATAAAAGACTTGCGCGCGCCTTGGGTCATACTCGGATGTTCGGCAATATTAATAAACAAGCGTAAATCAGCAAGATCAAAATGCATGGTGACGTGCCTTTAGTGTTAACCAAAAGTTAACGCTGCATTAAAATAAAGCAGCTATACAAAACGCCAAGCAGTTTGGCATGATGCTGTCGGTAAAACAAACAGCTCATTTGCCCGTACCGACAGCACTCACTCTTCTCGTTTGCTGTAAACCCACCTCTCCACCAAACCACTGGCGCAGTTGTTGCGCTTGCTGAACAAGGCGCTATCTATATGCTTGAGTTTTTTACCAATATTATAATCGGCGGGCTGCTGGGTGTATTTGGCGGCTTGCTGGGCATCGGTGGTGGATTGTTTGCCATTCCCACCCTGAGTTTACTGTACGGCATGGATCAACAATTGGCTCAAGGTACTGCGCTGGCTATGGTTGTGCCCAATATTGTGCTGGGCATCTACCGCTATAATCAGCGCAATAAAATCAACTGGAAAACCGCAGTACTGTTAGGCTCGAGTGCCTTTGCTTTGTCATGGTTTGGTGCGCTGATTGCACTTGATCTCGATCATCGCTCGATGCGTGAGATTTTTATTAGTTTTCTTATTTTTATTGCTATTTGGAATCTATTACAAATGCTCGGCAAGCGTGCCACTACTGGTTTAAAGCAACTGGGGTGGCCATACTTTGCTGGTTTGGGCAGTGTTTCAGGGTTTTTGGGGGGATTGTTTGGTGTGGGTAGCGCTGTGGTGGCAACACCGGTGCTGACCATGTTTTTCGGCGCGACCCAAGTGATCGCCCAGGGTTTATCGCTGGCTATTGCCGTACCAACCACAATTGCTACTTTGGCGACTTATAGCGCGCACGGTCAAGTTGATTGGCTAACTGGTAGCGCAATGGCGATTGGTGGTGTGCTTACTGTGGGGTATGGAGTGCGCGCGGCACATAGTTTACCGCAGCATATACTCAAAGTAATTTTCAGTATTTTTGTGTTGATCAGTGCAGCCTTACTTTATGGGCAACTCTAAATACAAAATTGCGGCTTATGATGCTTAAACCCATAAGCCGCAATCGAACTAAACCCTAGAATTAATGTACAGGTTTGACAAACTTATCGTCACTGAAATACTCAGCGTAGCCATCCAGTGCACCAATTAGCTGCACAGCGCCCTGTCGCTTTTCCTCTATGGCGCTATTTTTTTCTATCAGCTGAGCGCCGTTCATTAAGCGCGCAATAACAATGTGCAACTGTGCATCAGCGGCCGGCTCTAAATCACAGTTTTCGACCATATACGCCACTTGCTGATTCACTTCGTCAGCCAAAGCATCGTAACCCGTAGCATCCAACTTGTTGTTATGAATATCATCTAAAGAGCTGTTGACCGCTTCGCTAATGCCACGCATGGCCTGGCGTAAAGGCGCATCTGTTTCCCACTTTTGACCGGCATTCAATTGCAATTCAACACCATCTAAATCATGGTGATCATGGTCTTCAGCCATAATTGGCAGCGCTGTTAAACTCATGGATACAGCTAAACCTAAACTTGCAAGAGTCCATGTCAATGAATGCTTCTTCATATAATTTTCCTTATGATAATTTAAACAATACAGCGTTAACTGTTGCTTTCATTTACATTTTACCAAGCTGACTTGATGCCTTCCTTGATCAGTCTTATGAATCAGCACCAAAGTTAAACCCTGCCATGGCAGCTGGCTATGGCAAGCACACTCATTGTGATAGTTAAGCGGCCACTCGGTGCTGACCTTACTTAACCCACTTGTTTATGGGTATAATGCGCGCTCGCTGCACTTCAAGGTAAGTGCCCATGGTTCCCTCACCCCATTCAAAAAGGTGTCTTATGTTTGCTCTATCC
>CAZEZR010000017.1:0-39977 GCA_964516465.1 uncultured Thiopseudomonas sp.
ATGTTGAACTGGTTGACCGTCCGGTTACTGGTGAAGTAGAAGTCGCAGAGTAAGCGCTACTGCAGTTCGAAAGAAACCGAGCCTTGTGCTCGGTTTTTTCGTTTCTAGGTGATGGTATAGCTATTCTCTATGGCTCTTGTGTTGTTAATAAATTAGTCACTGTTTCTATATTCGGTTAATCTGTGCTTCAAGTTTTTTGATAGGCCGCCTAGGAAGCAACCATGACTGATAAACCTAAATTAACATCCGTATCAGGATGCCCAATCGCCAATAACCAAGACAGCTTAACTGCAGGCCAACGCGGACCGATGTTGTTGCAAGATGTGTGGTTTTTAGAGAAGTTGGCGCACTTTGACCGTGAAGTGATTCCCGAGCGTCGTATGCATGCTAAAGGTTCTGGTGCCTTTGGTAGTTTTACCGTGACCCGCGACATTACCCAGTACACTAAAGCAGCGTTATTTAGTGAAGTGGGCAAGCAAACCGATATGTTTGTGCGCTTCTCCACCGTTGCTGGTGAGCGCGGTGCCGCTGATGCTGAGCGGGATATTCGCGGCTTTGCCATGCGTTTTTACACCGAGCAAGGCAACTGGGATTTAGTGGGTAATAACACCCCAGTGTTTTTCTTCCGTGATCCATTAAAATTCCCTGATCTGAACCACGCGGTTAAGCGTGATCCGCGCACCAATATGCGCAGCCCCACCAACAACTGGGACTTCTGGACCGGTCTACCTGAAGCGCTGCATCAGGTCACTATTTTAATGAGTGATCGTGGTATTCCTGCGTCTTTCCGTCATATGCACGGTTTTGGTTCCCATACCTTTAGTTTTATCAATGCTGATAATGAGCGTTACTGGGTCAAGTTCCACTTTAAAACTCAGCAGGGGATTAAAAACCTCACTGACCAAGAAGCGGCTGAGTTGGTGGGCAAGGACCGCGAGAGCTCACAGCGTGATTTATATGAAGCCATTGAAGGCGGAGACTTCCCACGCTGGACTATGTATGTACAAATCATGCCGGAAGCCGACGCCGCTAAAGTGCCGTATCACCCGTTTGATCTAACTAAGGTTTGGCCAAAAGGGGATTACCCGCTGATTGAAGTGGGTTATTTTGAACTGAATAAAAACCCTGAGAACTATTTTGCCGACGTTGAGCAAGCGGCCTTTAACCCAGCACATATTGTTCCCGGAGTTGGATTCTCGCCGGACCGCATGTTGCAAGGTCGTTTATTCTCTTATGGCGATGCTCAGCGTTATCGTTTAGGGGTCAACCACTATCAAATTCCGGTGAATACGCCACGTTGCCCATACCACAGCTACCACCGTGACGGTGCGATGCGGGTGGACGGTAACCAAGGCAGTCGTTTGCACTACGAGCCCAACAGCCAGGGTGAGTGGCAAGAGCAGCCGGATTTCTCTGAGCCGCCATTGGCCTTAGAAGGTGCCGCCGATCGTTATGATTTTTGGCAGGATGAGCCAGATTACTTTACCCAGCCGGGTAATCTGTTCCGCTTATTAAGTGCTGATGAACAGCAGGTGCTGTTTGAGAACACTGCGCGCAATATGACTGGTGTGCCTGATGCGATCAAGCAGAAGCACGCCTACCACTGCCTGCAGGCTGATCCTGCCTACGGTGAGGGCGTGGCTAGGGCATTAGGCGTTGAGCTGCCTAAGTAAGCTGTTAGAGCCTCACAGCAACTCGCAGCACAGGCCTCTATACGGGGTCTGTGCTGGTTTAGCGCTTAGAGTTTATCTTTCAAGAATTGACCGGTATATGATAGAGCGACACCAGCAATTTCTTCAGGTGTACCCGTGGCGATAATCTCTCCGCCACCGGACCCCCCTTCTGGACCCAAATCGATAATCCAATCGGCGGTTTTAATCACATCCAAGTTGTGTTCAATCACTACCACGGTATTGCCTCGATCACGTAGGCGGTGTAGCACATCGAGTAATTGCTGGATATCAGCAAAGTGCAAACCTGTGGTGGGCTCGTCAAGGATATATAGGGTCTGGCCCGTATCGCGTTTGGACAGCTCACGGGACAGTTTCACCCGCTGTGCTTCACCACCGGATAGCGTGGTCGCGCTCTGCCCAAGACGGATATAGGATAAACCCACATCCATAAGCGTCTGCAAACGCCGGGCCAGAGCTGGAATAGGATCAAAGAATTCCCGTGCTTCTTCAATAGTCATATCCAACACTTCATGAATGTTTTTGCCTTTATAGCGAATATCTAAAGTCTCGCGGTTATAGCGCTTGCCTTTACAGGTATCGCAGGCCACATAGATATCAGCTAAGAAGTGCATCTCAACTTTAATCACCCCATCGCCTTGGCAGGCTTCGCAGCGGCCACCTTTGACGTTAAAGGAGAAGCGTCCAGGGCTGTATCCGCGGGCACGTGACTCTGCAACACCGGAAAATAACTCACGAATTGGAGTGAAGATTCCAGTGTAGGTCGCAGGGTTGGAGCGCGGGGTGCGGCCAATGGGGCTTTGATCAATGTCGACCACCTTATCCAGTAGCTCAACACCTTCTAGGCCAGTATAAGGCGCAGCTTCCAAGGTGGTGGCACGGTTTAACGCAGTTGCCATGAGCGGGTACAGGGTGTCGTTGATTAGCGTGGACTTACCAGATCCAGAAACACCGGTGACGCAAGTGAGCAGACCCAGCGGTAACTCTAAATTAACATTTTTTAGGTTATTGCCGGTGGCGCCCGATAGGCGCAGCATTTTCTCTGGATCAACTGGCGTGCGCTGCTTTGGGTAAGTGATCTGCACTTCGCCGGATAAATATTTGCCGGTGAGCGATGCAGGATTAGCCATAACTTCTTCAGGGGTACCTTGAGCGACAATTTCACCACCATGGACACCGGCACCAGGACCAATGTCCACCACATAGTCGGCCATGCGAATGGCATCTTCATCATGCTCGACCACAATCACGGTATTACCAATTTTGCGCAGGTGGTCGAGGGTATGTAAGAGACGCTCATTATCCCGTTGATGCAAACCAATCGATGGCTCATCCAAGATATACATCACTCCAACTAAACCGGCACCAATTTGGCTGGCCAGACGAATACGCTGAGCTTCACCGCCGGACAAGGTATCGGCGCTGCGATTGAGGGTCAGGTAATTTAAACCAACGTTAACCAAAAACTGTAAACGGGCGCTGATCTCTTTAAGAATTTTCTCAGCAATTTCACCGCGTTTACCGGGTAAGGTTAGGGCGGAAAAATAATCAAACGCCTCGCCAATCGGCATGGCGGTAATGGTCGGCAAAGTATTGTCACCGACCCACACATGGCGCGCTTCTCGCCGCAGACGGGCGCCTTCACAATCTGGGCAGGCTTGGGTACTTAAGTATTTGGCCAGCTCTTCGCGGACGGTATTGGACTCGGTTTCCCGGTAACGGCGCTCTAAGTTGGGTACGATGCCTTCAAAGGGGTGTGAGCGTTTGACAATATCGCCACGGTCATTCAGGTAACGAAACTCAATCGCTGTTTTACCGGTGCCGTACAAGACCACTTCTTGAGTGGCTGCATCCAAATCCTTAAAGGGTGTTTCGAGGCTAAAACCATAGTGATCAGCCAATGAGTTGAGCATTTGGAAATAATACACATTGCGTCGATCCCAACCGCGGATGGAGCCTTCGGCCAGAGTTAGCTCGGCATTGACTAAGCGCTTGGTATCAAAAAACTCTTTAACTCCTAAACCATCGCAACTTGGGCAGGCACCTGCTGGGTTGTTAAAGGAAAATAGCTTAGGTTCCAGTTCGCTAATGGCATGGCCACAATGGGGACAAGCAAAGCGTGCGGAAAACACCATTTCCTCACTGCCGTCATCGTCCATTGAGGCAACCAAAGCAATGCCGTCAGTCAGCCGCAGGGCAGTTTCAAAGGATTCAGCTAAGCGCTGGGCTAAATCCTCGCGCACTTTAAAGCGGTCAACCACCACATCAATGGAATGCCTTTTTTGTTTATCCAGCTTGGGCAGGTCATCCATCTCATAGATTTGACCATTGATGCGTACCCGGACAAAACCTTGCGCACGCATTTCATCAAACAGTGAAATATGTTCGCCTTTACGCTCACGCACCACCGGCGCCAGTAACATCAGGCGTGTTTCAGCTTCGCGGTTAAGCACTAAATCAACCATTTGACTGACCGTTTGTGCTTCCAGCGGCACATTATGGTCAGGGCAATGCGGTATTCCAGCGCGGGCATAGAGCAAACGCAAGTAGTCGTAAATTTCGGTAATGGTGCCCACGGTTGAGCGTGGGTTGTGTGAGGTCGATTTCTGCTCAATGGAAATAGCAGGCGATAAACCTTCAATGGTATCGACGTCGGGTTTTTCCATCATCGATAAAAATTGCCGTGCATAGGCTGATAAGGATTCAACGTAACGGCGTTGGCCTTCTGCATATAACGTATCAAATGCCAAAGAGGACTTACCAGAGCCGGATAGACCGGTGATGACAATTAATTTATTTCTCGGTAAGTCGATGTCAATATTTTTTAAATTATGGGTACGAGCCCCACGAACTACTATGGTATCCACTGCATTCCCCGCGTTGCGAGCGTAAACAGTTGAGTATACGGGTTAGAGGGAGGCTGCGGCAAAGTCTTCTGCCTGATAGAATTGCGCCTCTAAATTGGGGAGGTGTTATGCACGATCATAATAGTGACGCAATGAATGCTCAGGAGCGTCGCGCTGCCGGTGGCTTATCATTGGTATTTGCCTTTCGTATGCTGGGCATGTTTATGGTGTTGCCGGTCTTGGTGACCTATGGGCAAGACCTATCTGGCGCCACACCTTTTTTATTAGGACTGGCCATTGGTGCTTATGGTTTAACTCAGGCGGCGTTACAAATTCCGTTTGGTATGCTTTCGGATCGCTTTGGCCGCTTACCGGTTATTTATCTAGGTTTATTAATCTTTGCCGCCGGCAGTGTGGTGGCGGGGCTGTCCGACTCAGTTTGGGGCGTCATTGCTGGGCGTGTTTTACAAGGGGCTGGGGCTATTTCTGCAGCAGTAATGGCGCTGCTCTCGGACTTAACCCGCGAGCAAAATCGCACCAAAGCCATGGCCATGATTGGGATCAGTATCGGCATTTCTTTTGCGGTTGCTATGGTGGTTGGACCGTTGGTGACTCGCAGCTTTGGTTTGTCTGGATTGTTCTGGTTTACTGCGGCGATGGCAATCTTAGGTATCTTTATCATTGCTTTTGTTGTCCCCAAGCCCACCGTGCAACTGCAAAATCGTGAGGCTGGGGTGGCTCCGTCAGCGTTTGCCGGAATTTTGCGTAATGGTGCTTTGTTGCGCTTAGATTTGGGCATCTTCGTGTTGCATGCCTTGCTTATGGCCAGCTTTATTGCACTGCCTTTGGATTTAGTTGAGCAGGGTGGCTTGCCTAAAGAGGAGCACTGGTGGGTGTATTTGGTCGCGCTTTTTATCGGCTTTTTTGCCATGCTGCCCTTTATTATCTATGCTGAAAAAAAGCGCAAAATGAAGCGCGTGTTTCTTGGTGCCATCAGTGTTTTACTGTTTAGTGAATTGTTTTTTTGGTGGTTCGGGCACGGTTTAATCCTGCTGGTGATTGGTACCATAGTGTTCTTTACTGCTTTTAATTTGCTTGAGGCAACGCTGCCTTCTTTGATCAGTAAAATAGCACCCGCAGGCGCTAAGGGTACGGCGATGGGCGTCTACTCAACCAGTCAGTTTTTAGGTGCAGCCTTGGGTGGCATGTTAGGTGGCTGGTTGTTTAGCGTGGGCGGTGCACCTGTGGTTTTTGCTAGCTGCGCTGCACTTGCAGCACTTTGGCTGGTTTTTGCTGCTAATATGCAAGAGCCGCCTTATGTAACTAGCATGCGTTTGCTGGTATCACCTGTGGCTCTGCAAGAAACGCAGTGGTTGACAGCGTTAAGCTCGCAAGCGGGTGTGATGGAAGCTGTATTGGTGGCAGAGGAAGCTGCTGTTTATGTGAAATTTGACACGCAAATTATAGATCGTGCCGCTATTGAAGGTTACCTTTAATACATTGGCGTGCTGACCGTTTGGAGAATGATATGGCTCGTGGAATTAACAAAGTAATTTTGATTGGTAATGTGGGCGGCGACCCAGATACCCGTTTTTTGCCCAATGGCAATGCGGTGACCAATTTAACCCTAGCGACCAGTGATAGCTGGCGTGATCGACAAACAGGGCAAATGCAAGAACGTACTGAGTGGCATCGGGTGACATTTTTCGGAAAAATTGCTGAAATTGCTGGGCAGTACTTGCGTAAAGGCTCGAAAGTTTACATTGAAGGCCGTTTGCAAACCCGTGAGTGGGAAAAAGATGGGGTTAAGCGCTATACCACTGAAGTCATTGTCGATATGGGTGGCACCATGCAAATGCTGGATAGCCGTGGCGGTGGTGATGACAGTGGTGCAAGTCGTCCAGCACCGCGTCCTCAGCAGCCTGCGCAACAGCAGCAAGCGCCACAGCAACAGCAACAGGCACGTCCAGCGCCCAGTGTGCAGCATGACGCGCAGCCTGCGCCTGACTACGATAGTTTTGATGATGATATCCCGTTTTAACAGGCTGCACAGGCTATAACAATAATGCTGAGGGGCTGATATGCGATTACGCTTGGTTTTGCTGGGTGGTGGTAACGCGTTAGGGAAAGCTTTAATGCGTTTAGGTGCCGAAGAGGATATTTTTTTTACGGCGCCTAAGCCGGAGCAAGGCACCTGGGATGCGGCCAGCTTAACCAGCATGATTGATGAGGTGCGCCCGGATGTGGTGATTAACCTAGCCTATTACTATGATTGGTTTCAGGCCGGAGCGGTTGATCCGGCAGACTTTATTCCGCAAGAGAAGGCAGTCGAACGCTTAGCACAATTGTGTAAACACTATGATTGCATTCTCTTGCAACCTTCCAGCTATCGCGTATTTGATGGTGCGCGCGCCACTGCTTATAACGAAACCAGCGAGTGCAACCCCTTGAGCCCACGGGGGCAAGCCTTGCAACGTATGGAGCAAAGCGTTCGAGCCTTGTGTTCCAAGCATATTTTGTTGCGCATCGGCTGGTTGCTGGATGACAGTCCTGAGGGTGTGCTGGGTCGTGTATTACGCCGCGCACAAGATCATGAGCCGGTAGAAATGGCCGATGATCGACGCGGCAACCCAACGCCGGTAGAGGATGCTGCGCGGGTTATTCTAGCCATTTTAAAACAATTAGATTGTGCTGCACCCTTGTGGGGCACGTACCATTATGGTGGGCAAGAGGCTGCAACGGCACTATCTGTGACGCAAGCTATTTTAGCCGAGGCGCAAGCGTGGCGGCCGCAATTAAGCCAAGAAGTTATACCTTATGCCCATGCCAGTTTTGCTGATGCAGTGATTGAGCCGCAGCATGGTGTGCTGGACAGTCGCAAGATCACCCATACCTTTGGCATTAAGCCGCGGGCGTGGCGAACAGGCTTAATTGGCTTACTGGACAGTTACTATCGGAATGTTTGAGTAGGTGGCTGGTTGAGTTTTCTATGAGGCCGCGGCGGCAAGCTGTGTTGAAGTCACTCGCCTCTGGCATGCAAACTAGAGTGTTCCAGATCAACAAAAACAGGCGCTTAGGCGCCTGTTTTTGTTTAAGGTGCTAAACCTTAGAACTTGTAACCGAGACCAACCATGTAAACCCATGGCTTAACGTCAACATCAACTTTGGCGCGACCACCAGCATGGCTCGCATAAGCTGTAGTATCGATATCAATGTAACGGATTTGACCGTTCAGCATTAAACTGTCGGTTAGCATATAGTCAGCGCCCACTTGCGCGGCCCAGCCCCAGGAGTCGTTAATGTTTAAGTTGGTGAAACCTAAGTCTTTTGCAGAGCTACTAACAGACTCGTCAAAAAACCAAGTAAAGTTAATACCGGCACCCACATAAGGCTTGAATGCAGAGTTGTTTTTCAGCGGGTAGTACACTGCACTTAACGTCGGTGGCAAGTGCTTAAAGCTACCCAACTTGCCGTCAAGGTCGCCACCACCTACGCCTTTAAGTTTTACATCATGCTTAAAAGGCGTGGCTGCTAATAGTTCAACACCCCACTGGTCAGTGACCATATAGGCAAAGTTCAAACCCAGCTGGGTGTCGTTGTTGAGTGTCGCTTTGCCGCCTAGATTTTGGCCACCTAAGGCACCACGATCGCCCTTAACGCTAGAAGTGCTCTCATGGGTCTGTACAGTCACGGCACCAGCACGCACGATAATATCGCCGGCTTGGTGAGCGTGTACTGTGGGTGTGGCGATTGCTATGGCCAATGCTGACGCTGCAAATAAGGATGTGCGCATGGTGTGCTCCATTTATATATCACTGAGTAATAACAATGTTTTTTATGTGGGTATGGCTGTGATGTTACGGAAGGAAACAATTTAGATTTTGATGCAGGTCAATAAATAGCGCAGTAGTGTTCAGCAAAGTAGAAAAACTTAATGGTGTAGGCGCTGCATAAACTCTGGGCGTGCTGAGTCAAGGCAGTGCAGGGTCTATAAACAACACTAAAAACCAGCATAATATTAAGCTGCGGATGCTGCTTATACAGTTGCGCAGAATATAAAGTGTAAGTCGCTGCAGCAATCGGCCGCATAAAGCGGTAGACTTATGCGCATATTTTTCTTACTCCGTTGGAGCGTTTCATGACACGCACGAGCTTAAGCCGTTTTCTTATTGAACAAACACGTTCACATCAAACCCCAGCCGAGCTGCGCTTTTTAATTGAAGTAGTGGCACGTGCTTGTAAAATGATTAATCATCAGGTGTCGAAAGGCGCACTGGGTGGTGTTTTGGGTAGTATGGGCACTGAAAATGTGCAGGGTGAGGTACAAAAAAAGCTCGATGTACTGTCCAATGAAATTCTGCTGGAGGCCAACGAGTGGGGCGGTCACCTCGCCGGTATGGCTTCTGAAGAAATGGATAATGCCTACCAGATTCCAGGTAAGTACCCTAAAGGATCTTACTTGTTAGTATTTGACCCGTTGGATGGTTCGAGCAATATCGACGTTAACGTTTCTGTGGGTACGATTTTCTCGGTACTGCGCTGTCCAGATCGCAATGGCGAAGAAGGCGACCTTGGTGAAGAAGCCTTCTTGCAGGCAGGTACTGAGCAAGTTGCTGCCGGTTATGCAATTTATGGTCCTCAGACCATGCTGGTGCTAACGTTAGGTAACGGCGTTAAAGGCTTTACCTTAGACTCAGAAATGGGCTCATTTATTCTGACCCACGACAATATCCGTGTGCCTGAGCAAACTGCAGAGTTTGCCATTAATATGTCCAATCAGCGCCATTGGGAAGCACCGGTAAAACGCTATGTCGATGAGCTGTTACAAGGCAAAGAAGGCCCCCTGGAGAAAGACTACAATATGCGTTGGGTGGCGGCTATGGTGGCTGATGTGCATCGTATCCTAACGCGCGGTGGCATTTTTATGTATCCCCGTGATGCGCGCGAGCCAGAAAAGCCAGGTAAGCTGCGTTTAATGTACGAAGCTAACCCCATGTCCTTTATTATTGAGCAAGCCGGTGGTATCTCTACCAATGGCCATCAGCGGATTATGGATATTCAGCCAGAATCATTGCATGAGCGGGTGGCGGTATTCTTGGGTTCAAAAGAAGAAGTTGAGCGCGTAACGGGTTATCACACCGAGTAAAAACTGACTGATGTGCACTTGTATTTACCGAGTCGAGCTTTGTTGGCTCGGTAAATACAGAGGACGTATTGATTTAAGTCAATAAATCTTCAGGTTTTTTCCGATTGTTTCGAATGCTATATACAACGCTGAAGCATTGATTCCACTTTAGGCTGGCGTTGTTTATCGGCAATCAGCACCGCACCATAATAATTTGCTATGACTTTGGTCAAGGTGTATTTAGCACTCAGCTTGCTAAGCTCGAAGTACTTTTTAAGTACTGGGGCGCGACAATGCATGCTATTCATTCTTACTCGCGGCGAACAACACTAACGCGTGTTGCTTGGCTGACAGTCTTTTTTTTCCTTTTCCTTTATGGGCTGAACTCTGCTCAAGCAGCCAATTTAACTGCATTAGAAAAAGGCCGAATTGCTTTAGCTTTTCCACAGCACGGCACTGTTACTGAGCCTGAAGGTAAATTTCAGGTTCGGCAGATTTTATCCGGTGATGAGCTGCTTGGTTATGCTTACCAAACCATTAATGTAGTGAATATCCCTGCTTATTCGGGCAAACCGATTAATCTGCAGGTGCTGCTTGACCCCCAAGGGGTGATTCAAGACGCTTATGTTTTAAAGCATGAAGAGCCCATTCTGCTGATTGGTATTCCTGAGCAAAAACTGCATGATTTTGCTGCTAAGTATAAAGGGATCAGCGTTGAGCAGCGGGTGGTAATTGGCCGTTCTAAGGATGAGTTAGCGGTCACCATTGATGCTGTTTCCGGCGCAACCGTAACGGTGATGGTGGTGAATGAGGCCATTATGCGCTCCGCCCACCAAGTTGCAGTGTCTTTGGGTTTGGTGGATGCCCATGCGCAGATTAAAAGCAAACCTGCCACTGTGCTTATGGATCAATATGAGAAAGCCAGCTGGACCACTCTAACCGGTGATGGTTCTATTCGCCGGATGTTGCTCAACCGTGGTCAGGTTGATGATGCCTTTATTGGCAGTGAGGCTGAGGGTGTCGAGGCCGCGAGTCCAGAGCAGCGCGATGACACCTTTATTGATTTGTATGTGGCTGAGCTTAATCCACCGACCATTGGCCGTAACTTATTAGGCGAGCGCCAATATCAAGACTTAATGGATGAGTTGAAACCGGGTGAGCATGCCATTGTTGTGTTGGGTAATGGTGACTACTCATTTAAAGGTTCGGGTTATGTGCGCGGCGGTATTTTTGACCGCATCCAGTTACGCCAATTTGGCGATATTATTAGTTTCCGCGATCTGGATTATACCCGTCTCAGTGATGTCTACGCTGAAGGTATGCCGCGCTTTAGTGAAATGGGCATCTTTATTGTTCGTCCACAATATAATTTTGACCCAGGTTCAGACTGGACTTTGGAGCTGCTGGTGCGTCGCCAAACCGGCCCAGTGGACAGTATCTTTACCAGTTTTGAACTGGCTTACCAAATTCCTGAAATGTACATTGAGCGTCCACCGCTAACGGCGTCTGAGCAGGCGGCGATTGATGAGGCAAACCGCCCCTTGTGGCTCAATATTTGGTATCAGAAAACCTTCCAGATTAGTGTGTTGGGGGTTGCACTGGTGGTATTAGTAGCAATCTTGTTTTTCCAGGATTACTTAGCGCGCCACCCCAAACTGCTGCGTTGGATACGCATGAGTTACTTAACCTTTACCGTGGTGTTTATTGGTTGGTATGCCTTAGGTCAGCTGTCCATTGTCAACGTGTTGACCTTTGCCCATTCGATTATGCATGAGTTCAGTTGGGAGCTGTTTTTAAGTGATCCTATTATCTTTATTCTTTGGGGTGCTACCGCAGCCATTATTTTGCTCTGGGGGCGCGGCGTATTCTGCGGCTGGTTATGCCCATTTGGCGCCTTACAAGAGATTATTAATGAGGTTGCGCGCAAAATAAAAATTCCACAGTACGAAATGCCTTTTGCGCTGCATGAGCGACTCTGGGCGGTCAAGTACATCATCTTGTTGATCCTGTTTGGTATCTCCCTAGAGTCGATGTCGACTGCTGAACGCTTTGCTGAGGTTGAACCGTTTAAAACAGCGATCACCCTGAGGTTTGATCGTCAGTGGTGGTTCGTTCTGTATGCAGTTATTTTGCTGGTGATCAATATCTTTACCCGCAAAGTTTACTGCCGCTATATCTGTCCGCTGGGCGCAGCGCTGGCGATTCCAACTCAATTACGCTTGTTTGATTGGCTCAAGCGACGCAAAGAGTGTGGTACGCCATGCCAGTTGTGTGCGGTGGAATGCGAGGTACAAGCGATTCATCCAGACGGCACTATTAATGCCAACGAATGTCACCACTGTCTCGACTGTCAAGTGACTTACTATAACGAGGACCGCTGCCCGCCGTTAGTGGCGCGTAAAAAACGTCGTGAACGCACTAAAGCAGCACCAACACAAAAGCCGCAAATTATTCCCGCTGTACAGCTGGAAAACCCGTCTTAATTCCGTCCAAATTAAGGCACATTATCTAGGAGAGGTATCTGTCATGAGTGATAAGAAAAAAACTACAGAGGTTGAAAAAGCAGGCTTAAGTCGGCGCGGATTTCTTGGCGCTACTGCAGTCACAGGTGCAACCTTAGCAGGCGCAACAGCAATTGGTGCTTCAGTTATGAGCCGTGAAAGCTGGGCGGCCGCAGTTAAAGAAGCGAAAAATAAAGTCCACGTTGGCCCTGGTGAGTTAGATGATTACTACTGCTTTTTAAGTGGTGGCCACCAAGGGGAAGTACGGGTACTGGGCTTGCCTTCCATGCGTGAGTTAATGCGCATCCCAGTATTTAATATGGACAGTGCCGTTGGTTGGGGGATTACCAACGAGAGTAAGGCGGTATTAGGTGAGGGCGCAAAGTATTTAAATGGCGACTGTCACCACCCGCATATTTCTATGACTGACGGCAGCTACGATGGTAAATACTTGTTTATTAACGATAAAGCCAACACCCGTGTTGCGCGGATTCGTTTAGACATTATGAAATGCGATAAAATCACTACTATCCCTAACGTGCAAGCCATTCACGGTTTACGTTTGCAGAAAGTTCCTTACACTAAGTATGTGTTCTGCAACGCTGAGTTTATAATTCCGCATCCCAACGACGGTAAGCTGATCGATAACCTTGATGCAGCTGAAAAGTTCACCATGTACAACGCACTGGATGCGGAAACCATGGAAGTGGCTTGGCAGGTGATTGTTGACGGTAACCTCGATAATACTGATGCCTGCTATACCGGCCGATTTGCTGCGGCAACCTGTTATAACTCGGAAGGAGCCACTGATATCGCTGGGATGATGCGTAATGAGCGCGACTGGGTGACCATCTTTAATATTCCACGGATTGAGGAAGAAATTGAAAAAGGCAACTTCATTACCCTAGGCGATTCTAAAGTGCCGGTGGTGGATGGTCGTAAAAAAGATGGTAAAAATAGCCGTGTCACCCGTTATGTGCCAGTGCCGAAAAACCCACATGGTTTAAACACCTCACCGGACGGTAAGTATTTTATTGCCAATGGTAAGTTGTCACCCACTTGCTCAATGATTGCCATTGATATGCTGGATGATTTGTTTGATGACAAATTTGCCGATGAACGTGAAGTCGTGGTTGGCGAGCCAGAGCTGGGTCTTGGGCCATTGCATACCACCTTTGATGGTCGCGGGAATGCCTACACCACGCTGTTTATTGACAGCCAAGTGGTGAAATGGAATATGGCAGAAGCAGTTCGTCACTACAATGGCGAAGATGTGAACTACATTAAGCAAAAGCTTGATGTGCACTACCAGCCGGGCCATAACCACGCATCTTTAACTGAAACAAAAGATGCCGATGGTAAATGGTTGTTGGTATTGAGTAAGTTCTCCAAAGACCGTTTCTTGCCCGTGGGTCCGTTACACCCAGAGAATGATCAGTTGATTGATATTTCTGGTGATGTAATGGAAATTGTCCACGATGGCCCATCCTATGCAGAGCCGCACGATGCGATTATGGCCCGTCGTGATCAAATCAAACCGAAGAAGGTTTGGGATCGTGATGACCCTTATTTTGCAGCAACTGTGGCGCGGGCTAAAGAAGATGGTATTACCTTAGAAACCGATAACAAAGTCATCCGTGATGGCAATAAAGTCCGTGTTTACATGACTTCTATTGCACCGTCATTTGGCATGAGCGAGTTTACGGTTAATCAAGGTGATGAAGTCACTGTGACTGTGACCAACTTGGATCGGATTGAAGACGTCACTCATGGTTTCTGTGTGGTAAACCATGGTGTCAGTATGGAAATCAGCCCACAGCAAACCTCATCCGTCACCTTTACTGCAGATAAGCCCGGAGTATTCTGGTATTACTGCAACTGGTTCTGCCATGCGCTGCATATGGAAATGGTCGGACGTATGTTAGTTAAGCCTGCATAAGCAGGTATGAGCTGCCAGCGGTGTTCTGCAAAGGACGCCGCTTGGTTTCAGTGTAATGGAGAACTATATGTCGCTTAAACAACAGGATGTTCAATGGTGAGAGCGCTGAAAGCGATAACTCAGGCTGCGCTTTACAGTGCAGTACTGTGTTTAATTGGGCTTGCTTATGCGGCCGAAGAGGTGCCTGATTCATTAAAAAATGTGCAGTTGCACACGATACAAGCCGCGCCAGATGCGGACTTAAAGATACAATCTATTAGTCAGTTACCCCTCGAACGGGTCTCTGCACAGCATTGGCGTTTGCCTGCCGGTGACTATGTCGGGCATTTTGTTATCGATCAACCCATCACCTTAGAGTGTGCCAGTGGCGCTTATTTGCGCGGGACTGGGCAGGGTAACGCAGTAAATATTCGCGCAGCTGATGTCACACTGAAAAATTGCGATATCAGTGAGTGGGGGCACAATTTAACACAAATGGATGCGGGGATTTTTGTTGAACGCACCGCAGAAAATGTCCGCATTGAAAATAATTTTCTGCATGGTCAGGGCTTCGGCATCTGGGTCGATGCCACCCAAAATGTCAGCATCTTAAATAATAAAGTGCAGGGCGACTTGGCTTTGCGTAATCAAGACCGCGGTAATGGCATTCATTTATTTGCCGTACGTTTTGCGACGGTAAGCGGTAATGAGATTTGGCACACCCGTGACGGTATTTATATTGAAGCGGCCAATGACAATATCATCCATGACAATGACATGCGTGACTTACGCTACGGCGTGCATTATATGTTTTCCAACCGTAATCAAGTGACTGATAATCGCACGACCCGTACCCGCACCGGCTATGCCTTGATGCAAAGCCGTCAGTTGACCGTGACCGGGAACAGTTCTGATCATGACCAGAACTACGGTATTTTGCTGAATTACATCACCTATTCAACGCTCGAAGATAACTTTGTCACTGCAGTACAACCGGGCTCTGGTGATGGCGTGCATATCAGTGGTGCAGAAGGTAAAGCACTGTTTATTTATAATTCTTTATTTAACACCCTGGCACGTAACCACTTTGAGCACAGCGCATTGGGTATTCATCTAACCGCAGGTTCAGAAGATAACCGTATTTATCACAATGCTTTTATTGGCAATCAACAACAAGTTAAGTATGTGGCGATTCGTCATCAAGAGTGGTCGCACGAGGGTAAGGGTAACTACTGGAGTGATTATTTAGGCTGGGACCGCAATAGTGATGGTGTCGGCGATGTAGCCTATGAACCGAACGATAATGTCGACCGCTTATTGTGGACCTACCCACAAGTACGCCTCTTAATGCACAGTCCCAGTATCGAGTTGCTGCGTTTAGTGCAGCGTGCTTTTCCAGTGGTTAAATACCCTGGGGTACAAGACAGTTACCCATTGATGCGCCCCGTGCCTAATGCTGCATCCCTTTCATCAGGACGATCAGAATGAATGCTGTAGAACTGCATAATGTTTATCAGCAGTACGGCACAATGGCTGTACTGGATAATATTAGTTTAACCCTCGCTGAAGGCGAAGTATTAGGCCTGTTTGGCCATAACGGTGCCGGCAAAACCACCACGGTACGTTTAGTTTTAGGTTTGCTACAGGCCACCAGCGGCGAGGTTCGTGTGTTAGGCGGCACACCTGGGGACAGCGATATTCGTCGGCAAATTGGTTTTTTACCGGAAAACGTGATGTTTTATCCACAGCTGACCGGACGAGAAACCCTGGAACATTTCGCTCGGTTAAAAGGAGCCTCTAGGCAACAGGTGGATGAGTTGCTGGAGCAAGTTGGTTTAGCAGCGGCGAGTTCTAAGCGCGTTAAAACCTATTCTAAAGGGATGCGTCAGAGACTGGGGTTGGCTCAAGCTTTATTGGGGCAGCCCCGTTTGTTATTGCTGGATGAGCCCACCGTCGGTTTAGATCCTATTGCGACTCAAGAATTGTACCAAGTGATTGGTCGCTTACGCAGTGAAGGCACCAGCATTGTAATTTGCTCCCATGTGCTGCCCGGGGTAGAACCCTATATTGATCGTGCCGCGGTGTTGGCTTTAGGGCGAATGGAAGCCGTGGGCAGTTTGCATGAGCTGCGCACCCAGGCCAAGTTGCCAGTGCGCATTCGGGTCGCCGGTCTCAGTATTGAGCAGCTCTCTGCACCTGAAGTGCAGGAGATTCGCACCTTGCATAAAGATTGGCATGAGCTGTTTGTCGCGCCTGAGGATAAGTTGTTTACAGTGCAACGAGTACTTCAGCTACAGCCGCAGGATATCGAGGTGCAGGCTGCAACCTTAGAGGATCTGTACGGTTATTATATGAAAAAAGCGGGCGCGTTAGGTGTTGCAGGAGTTCAGCGATGAAGCAGATTTGGAATATTGCCCGTAAAGAATTAAGTGACGGCTTACGTAATCGCTGGATGTTGGCGATCAGTTTGGTTTTTGCTTTATTAGCAGTGGGGATCGCTTGGTTTGGTGCAGCAGCGTCTGGGCAAGTTGGTTTTACTTCGATTCCAGCCACCATTGCCAGTTTGGCTAGCTTGGCGACTTTTTTAATGCCATTAATTGCCTTGTTGCTGGCTTACGATGCCATTGTTGGTGAGGAGGAGGGCGGTACCCTGATGTTGCTATTAACCTACCCAATCAGTCGTGGGCAAATCTTACTGGGCAAGTTTGTTGGTCATGGCATGATCTTGGGTTTAGCCACATTAATTGGCTTTGGTTGCGCAGCGCTGGCGATTGCGATTTTGGTGCCTGATGTTGAGCTGGCCATGTTGGTATGGGCATTTACCCGCTTTATAGTGTCGTCCACCTTGCTCGGTTTGGTGTTTTTAGCTTTGGCCTATGTGCTCAGTAGTCGCGCGACAGAGAAGTCCAGCGCCGCCGGCTTAGCATTGGGTTTGTGGTTTCTATTTGTGTTGGTGTTTGACTTGGCTCTGCTGGCGGTTTTGGTGGTGAGCGAAGGAAGTTTTAACCCCGAAGCATTACCTTGGCTGCTGCTTCTGAATCCAGCGGATATCTATCGTTTGATCAATTTGGCTGGCTTTGATTCGGGTGCAAATGCGGTTGGGGTGATGGCCTTAGCCGGTGACTTACCGGTGAGCAGTGCTGTGCTTTGGGGTTGTTTGCTGGCTTGGGTCGGTGCTTCACTGGCATTGGCTCATTGGATGTTTGCGCGTCGAGTCGCTTAACGAACTGCTGTTTAAGGTGTTTAATCTGCCAGAGTATGCTGCGCTGCACAGAGCAATTGTTAGCGTCTCTGGCCAACTCATAATATGGGCAAATAGATTACACTAGCGGTATTTTTAGCTTGCCTGAGATTGGATCATGGCTCATTTGAAAATAACTCCGCAGCCTGCCTCAACCCTTATTTTAACTCGAGATAGCGCTAGCGGACTGGAAGTATTTTTGATGCAGCGTACCCATCAAGCAGTGTTTATGCCGGGTTATTTTGTCTTTCCCGGTGGGATGGTTGACGCTCAGGATGCCAGTGCAAGCATGCTGTCATTCTGCACTGGCGTTGCTGAGCGTGAAGCCAGTGCAATGCTTGGCCTAGAACAGGGCGGACTGGCTTATATGATTGCAGCAATCCGTGAAAGCTTCGAGGAGGTGGGTTTGTTGCTGGCGCAGGATGCTGACGGTGATTATATAGAGATCGCAGAACCCGGTGACGTGGAATATTATGCTGGCTTACGTGAGCGTCTCAATGCCGGTCAGTTAACTTTTGCCGATGTGTTCCGTTCCCGCGGGCTGAATGCCGCGGTAGATAAGTTGGCTTTTTTCAGTCGTTGGATTACTCCGGTCGGATTACCCCGTCGTTATGATACGCATTTTTTTGTTGCCACAGCGCCAGAGCGGCAGACTGCTGTGGTGGATGGTCAGGAAGCCATTGATCATATTTGGTTGACCCCAGCAGAGGCGTTGCAACGGAGTAAGGATGGTAAATTGCCACTGTCATTACCGACCTTAAGTACTCTGCAGGAGATTGCTGCCTTTGCCACCAGCGAGGCATTGATCCAACATGCGCGCTGTTCACAGCGCATAAAGTCCATGCAAGAGCAAGAGGTTACCTAACGGTGATGAGGAGCAAGCGCTGGAGGGGTGCTGTGTGCGTATAAGGCCATTAACTCGGTGTAACCTTAGCTAGGCTGGTTTGATGAATCCAGCTGCCTGGGTCGGGTTTAAAGCAGTTTGCTTGTTGCCTGTATCTTAAAACAAGGCGGCCTAGGTTTAACCTTGGAAAGTAGCCGAATACTGTTCTTGTGGTTGCCCCTAGGCCTGTTTTATTTAGCGTTTAATATGCGAGATTTTGGTACCTTCAATACTAACGCCGGCCATCAGCCCTTGTTGGCTGAAGATAAATGCATAGGCATCATTTTTCAGTGATGAGGTTGAGATATTCTTGGCAACGCCTTCATCAACCACAACCACGGTTGGGCCCACACCCAATTCCCAGCCTTTAGTCTTTTCGATGTAATTCACCGCATCATCTGTCATCAGAAACACTGCGTAGCCGTATGACTGCGCACCGATTTGCAAGCCCCATGAGCCAGCAACTGAGTTGTAGTAGTCAGTGACTTGCGAGCCTTTAAGCAATACGCCCTCACCGTAACTACCGCCAAACACCAGTCCTGCTTTAATGATATTAGGGAAAACTAGGATTCCCTTGGCATTTTGTGAAAGAGTTTTAGCAACAGGCTCTGTTTTATACAGGGTTTGCAGCGCCTGTTTAGAGTCTCTGCTCAAGTCTTCAGCAGTTGCTGCACTGGCGAGACTCATTGTGCTCATTGAAACTGCAGCGACTGCAGCGACTATAAAGGCCAGAAATGTACTGCGTAATCTGTTCATTTTATTATCCTTTTTTATCTAGAACTTAGCATGATTTTCTCATCACATAATTGCGATAGGACAAATCTTGCAACGCTTCCACACTACTGGAGAAAGCATTGCATAGCCACTTAAATGCTCAAGTTGTTTTGACCGCTACCGGACGTCTCCTACTTTAATCAAGTTGATCAGTTATTGTCTCGTCAATGTATTAGACCGCCTATATTTGGGTTTGGTTGCAAGTGAACGTTGTACCGCACAATTATAGTGCAGTACAGCAGTTGCTTTTACTTGCTGCTAGGCGCCTAAAGTAACCATTACATGGTGCTCTCCATGATCGTCCAGCAAAGGAATAGCTTTATCCAGTTGAGCATTCAGCACTTCAACGCCATTGAGGGTTATGCATTTAACCTGTTTAGCTTGCTCCTCTGCGCAATTGATTGTGATGTGATAAAGGGTGTTGTGATAACGGTAGCGGACTTGGTAGCGTTTCCAGTCAGCAGGGATGCAAGGCTCAATCAATAAGCGGTCTCCTGCTAGGGTTAGACCAAGTAGCGTCTCCAACGCTAGCTGATACATCCAACCTGCTGCTCCGGTATACCATGTCCAACCACCACGTCCCGTATGCGGCTCGGCAGCGTAGATATCGGCGCTCATAACATAGGGCTCAACTTTGTAGTGTTGCATGCTGTCTGGCGTGCTGCCGTGATGGATAGGGTTGAGCATTGCCAACAGCTCCCATGCGCGCTCCTGGTCGTCCAGCTTGGCAAATGCCATTGTTGTCCAGATTGCAGCATGGGTGTACTGACCACCGTTTTCGCGGACGCCGGGCACATAACCCTTGATGTATCCGGGTTCAAGCGCGGAGCTATCAAAGGGTGGATCGAACAGTTGGATCAGCTGCGCATCACGCCGCACTAAGCGCTGATCGACCGCGGTCATTGCTTGCCTGGCGCGCTCGGGATCAGCAGCGCCGGACAGAACTGCCCAGCTTTGACTAATAGAATCAATCTGGCATTCATCATTTTCTGCTGAGCCTAAGGGTGTTCCATCATCAAAGTATGCTCGACGATACCAAGCACCGTCCCATGCATTGGCTTCAATATTGACTTTCAATTGTGCGGCCTGCGCATGACACAATTCGGCAAAGGTCATATCTTCTCGACTTGCCGCTAGGTCAGCAAACAGCTGCAGATTCTCATACAGGAACCAAGCGAGCCAGACGCTTTCACCCTCACCCTTATGACCGACCAAATTCATGCCATCATTCCAATCACCGCCGCCCATCAGCGGTAGGTTATGTCTGCCAAAGCGTAATCCATGTTGGATCGCTCGTACGCAATGCTGGTACAGGCTGGCTACTTCAGATGATTGTTGCGGTTGATCATAATACGCTTCTTCTTCGGCTGGCAGCTCTCGTCCTTGCAAAAAATGAATCGATTCGTCGAGAATGGCAGTGTCACCAGTGGCCAGCACATAACGACTGGTCACGTACGGCAACCATAGGTAGTCATCCGAGAAGTGGGTGCGCACTCCCTGACCGCTGGGTGGATGCCACCAGTGCTGTACATCTCCTTGAGAAAATTGGCGGCCAGCGCAACGGAGTATCTGCTCACGAGTTTGCCAGGGTTGTGCATGGAGTAAGGCAAGGGTGTCCTGCAATTGGTCACGGAAACCGTAGGCACCGCCAGACTGGTAGTAACCACTGCGGCCCAAAATGCGCGATGAAAGCGTTTGATAGAGGAGCCAGCCATTGACCAGTATATCCAATGCTGGATCTGGTGTTTCTACTTGCACAGCGCCTAAGGTCTGACACCAGTACTCGCGGACTGACTGCAAAGCGTGTCGTGCACCGCTTGCTGTACTGAAACGTTGGATCAGCTCTTGAGCCTCAGCGTCATCGTCAGCAGCACCGAAAATAAAGACCACTTCGCGTTCTGCACCGTCGGCCAATTCTATGTGGGTCTGCAAAGCCGCACAGGGGTCCAGTCCCGCGCCAGTCTGTCCTGATAATTGCCTGCGCAGTAATGCTGCTGGGTTTGCTAAGCTACCGTTACGACCAATAAACTCAGTACGATTACCGGTTAGGCTCTGCTTGTTTTCTTCAGGTCCGTCATGCCTGACCTGAGCAAAGACGGTTTTGCTGGCGTATTCTCGACTATAGGCGTTGCGTGCGAACAATGCGCCACTGTGTGGATCTTGCTCGGTAACAATATGCAGCATATTTGCGTGGCGCCATTCACCCAGTACCAGCTCCCAGTAGCCAGTGAGCGAGAGGCGGCGTTGACGGCCTGAATGGTTGCGCAATTTAATCACCACAAACTTTACTGGCGCGTCCATGGCAACATAAGTGGCAAGCTCTGAAGTGATACCCGTCTGGTCATGCTCGAAGACGCTGTAACCAAAGCCATGGCGACATGTATAACCCGAGCGTCCCGGATTAGTTATCGGTGCAGGTAAGGGGGTTGGTGACCAGAACGCGCCGCATTCCTCATCACGGATATACAAAGCCTCGCCACTGCTGTCGCTTAATGGGTCGTTATGCCAGGTGCTCAGCCGAAATTCGTGGGCATTTTCCACCCAGGTGTAGGCACCGCCGCTTTCGCTGACCACCGTGCCGATATAAGGGCTCGCAATTACATTGACCCAAGGCGCTGGCGTCGTTTGTCCAGGTTCGAGAGTGATGACATATTCACGTCCGTTTGGGCTGAATCCGCCCAGACCATTACAGAAAATACGCTCACGTGCGGGCAGAGGAAGGCTCGCGTACGGATTCAGATTGGGCGGCAATACAGGGGATAAGAGCGCGGGCAAATGCTGCGCTGCTATGCGGCGTTCAACCTGTTCAGCTAGAGTTGCAGTGCTGTCAGTAAGTACGACTCGGGCCACTGCTTGCAATAAAATAAGCTCTTCATCAGCCAGTTCATCGACACGTCGCAAGAACACACCGCCAGGTTGATCCATAACTCGTGTTTCAGGTCCAGTGTGAATCAAATCCATGATCTGGTCTTGCAAAACGGTACGGTAACCAGAGAAATCTTTATTAATAATAACCAGATCGACCCGTAGCCCTTTCATGCGCCAGTAGGTATGCGCTTGCAACGCTTGCTTCACCAGATTGATACGGTTTACGTTGCTTATAAGTAGCAGCACAATGGGCAGGTCACCGGAAATGGAAAAACGCCATAATCGGCTTTGTCCGAGCTGATTGCGAGCAATCACACTGGCTACAGCGCGGTGTGCGCCGGTCGCATAAATAACCGAGCTGGCGAGTCGATCATAGGCTTGCGCATCAGTTTCTGTGGCATTGATTTGGCGCAAAACTTGCTGGCTCTCATGCCAAGCCATTTCAAAAGTACGCTTGATAAAGTGTCGATCCCGGCATTTTGCCATCAACGCTAAAGCAGCTTCGCGATTGTCGGCGACACCGGAAATAAACTTCACAGTAATTGATTGATCAGGCCCCAGAGTAAGCAAACGACGAATGGCGGCAATGGGATCCAGTACTGATCCATCTGTGCCTGACAACCGTTGGTTATTCTGTTTGGCTGTTTTTTTATTGCTCTGTGTTGTGTCGTCGCTATCCAGCGCAAGAGGTTTGGCTGGAGTTCTGCCGCGTCCAATAAATAGACTGCGGTCGGTCTCGTAGGATTGTGCGTCAGTACTTGTGTCAAATACTGCTAACAAATGGAACATCCAAGGCACTTGCTCATCTGGCATGCGTGGTCGTCGAGTGCAGAGAATTGCGCCGAGCTCAGGCAGAATTTCAGTCTGGACAAAAAGGTTGCTGAAGACGCGGTGAGCTAGATCAGAATTGAGCGGTGCTAGGACAACTTCTGCATAACTAGTCACTTCTATATGACGGGTTTTCGATGACAGGTTGGTCAGCGTGACACGGCGAATTTCAATATCGTCTTCCGGCGAGACAATAACTTCCGTGTAGGTTTCGATTGATTTATCACGGCGCCGGTATTCAGCGCGGCCAGGGGTGAAAATCGCCTCGTAATGATCGGCTTTGTGTCGAGTTGGCTGATATGTGGTTGACCAATACTGTTGCGTTTCCATGTCGCGCAAATAGATAAAGGTGCCCCAGTTGTCGCAGGTTGCATCTTCGCGCCAACGGGTAATGGCCAAATCGTGCCAGCGACTATAACCACCGCCGGTATGGGTTGCCATAACATGATAATTGCCATTGGATAACAAGTTGACTTCAGGCTGTAACCTGTGTGGGTCGCTATATACGCGAAGTAAGGTACCTGTTTCGGTATTCGGTGGACGTGCAGCTGCAGCGCTCTCTTCGGCATGCGGCTGGATGGTGGCGAGTTGCTTAGGCACCCTTTCTTGCAATAAAAGTTTGGTTGCTTGAACCAACGGGTTGGACATAAAGCGGCGCTGCATGGGCTGCTCGAGTAACGCATGAGCGTAGGCTAGCAAGCTCATACCTTGGTGGTGAGCCATAAAGCTACCGACAATGGCATAGGGTTCATTGCCTTGGGTGCGTGAAGGGGTGTAGTCAATGGCCTCATAAAACCCGTAATGCGCGAGAAAGCCTTTTTTGGCCATGGCTTGTAAGTTACGGCAGGCCTCTATTGGCATAACAGTTAACGCCAACGCACTGGCATAAGGGGCAATGACCAAGTCAGCCCCGAGTCCGCGTTTGAGGCCTAAGCCCGGAACCCCAAAGGCTTGATACTGGTAGACTTTATCAGCGTCAAAAGCGTTATAACATGACTCAGAAACACCCCATGGCACCCCCCGTTGGCGACCGTATTCGATTTGACGCAATACAGCGACTTTACAAGCCTGATTTAACAGAGTGTGAGCATAACCTCGCATAAACAGTTGCGGCATAAGGTATTCGAACATCGAGCCGCTCCAGGAAATAAGCGTCACCTTGCCACCATGACTGGTTAGCAAACGACCTAATGAAAACCAGTGCTTTTGTGGAACTTGCCCTTGAGCAATTAGCAGAAAGCTAGCGATGCGTGCTTCAGAAGCCAGTAAATCATAGTAGGCGGTGTCACGTTGTCGTTTATCAACATCGTAACCAATAGCGAGAAGACTGCATGCGTTATCGTAGAGAAACTCGAAATCCATCATTGCCAGCTCGCTGCAGCGGATGATTAGATTATCAATAACCCTAAGCCTTGCTATGGCTGCTTGTGGGTGTGCCGCGGGAAAGCCGTTGCTACTTGTTTTGGCTAAAGCGCTCAGGGTTGGAACAGTGTCGAAGCGTCGTAGCTCAGGGACGAGTTTGCGTAGATCAGCTTGCAAAGAGTGGAGTTGCTGGGCAAACGAGTGTACCCAATAAACCAGTTCAGCATCGCTGTCCACTGCGGTTAAGTCACTCAACTGACCACTGAGCTGTTGCAGCTCACTCAGCGCTGTATCGGCAGACATCAGTGTTTGCGGTACTTTGCTGTGCACCAATATAGTTAGACTGTGTTTAAGAGCACGGACTGTTTCGACCAGCTCGGTTTGGTTATTGGGTAGGTGCTCTGCCAGCACCAGCAAGGTGTCCTGTAAGCCTTGAAAAGCTTTGCTTGGCAGCACCGGTGCATCTTTCAGCTCTGTTAGCCCAGCCTGTAAAGTAAGTAAACTGCCGACTAAGTTGCCACTGTCCACCGCTGAAACATAGCGCGGCAGTAACGGCAGTAAAGTACGGGTGTCATACCAATTGTAGAAATGACCTTTGTAGCGCTCCAGTTTTTCCATGGTGGTTAAACTGTTGCTGATGCGGCGCAGGCATTCATCAGCGCTCATATAGCCAAAGTCATAGGCTGTGAGCTCAGCCAGCAACGCCATGCCCATATTAGTCGGGGACGTACGCGAGGCAATCACAGTGGCTGGATAAACCTGTACGTTGTCTGGTGCCAACCAGTTGTCCAACGGCGCAACGAAATCGGCAAAAAAGCGCCACGTGCGCCGCGCTGAGGTGCGGAGAAAAATCTGTTGTTCAAGGGTTAATTCTGGAGTGGTTTCGCGCAATGGTGTGCTGATCCACCAGACCACAATAGGTGACAAAAGCCACAGCAACAGCAATGGAGTCCAATGCAGCCATTCCGCGGAACGTACTTGCCATAAAGCGGCGGCCAGTAACAATGCAGCAGTGGGAGCAATCCACATCTGGGCATACACACCGGTCAGTGTTTTACGTGCATTACGCGTGGCATAAGACGGTAGATGCCAAATCAATAGGCCACGACGAGTAAACAGCATCCGTACCCCTGAGCGCAGAATCGCATCGAGACAAATTAATGCTTCGTAGGGTAAAAACAATATGGTGAGCCCAGCCATAATAAATGGACGGATTGCCGACTGGCAGGTTTGTGTGAGATATACCCGCCAAGTACGTTCTTTCGGCATCTGCAGCAGTTCAATCAACATCGAAAACAGTGGTGGGATTAAGAAAATACTGATAACCAGTAACAGCCAGAACCATACTGGTCCCGGACCAAATAGCCAGCCAGCTGCCAGCAGAAGCAGCGCTGCCGGGGAAACCAAACTACGACGTAGATTGTCGGCGATTTTCCATCTGGACAAAAACGAAAGCGGATTCGGCTGACGTGCTTTTTTTTCATTATTATCATTCGCTGCAGGTACATGAGGCAGCAGCCAACCAGCCAGTTGCCAATCGCCACGCATCCAGCGATGGCGCCGGCTGATATCTTCTAAGTAGCTGACAGGGTGTTCTTCGGTGAGGTCAACATCAGTTACCAGCGCTGAGCGGGCGTAACCGCCTTCGAGCAAGTCATGACTAAGAATAAGGTTCTCAGGGAAGCGTCCATCGACAGCTTGGCGAAACGCATCGACGTGGTAGATGCCTTTACCAACGAAGGAGCCCTCGCCGAAAATATCTTGATAAACATCGGATACTTCCCTTGTATAAGGATCAACGCCTACCTCACCAACACACAGTTGAGTAAAGCGTGACTGACTTGCACTGCTTAGACTGATTGAGGCGCGGGGTTGCAAAATGGCATGCCCAGCAACGATACGCCCCTTGTCAGCACAGTAGACAGGTTGATTGAGCGGGTGGGCCATATTGCCGATAAGGGTTGCTGCTGTTTCACGGGGCAAGGTGGTGTCAGTATCTAAGGTGATGACATATTTAATTGAACTCAGAATGGAAAGGTCACCGACTTGTTCTGAGAATGCCGCTTGCTCACTCCCTCTCAGTAGTGAGTTAAATTGTTTGAGTTTGCCGCGTTTGCGCTCATAGCCCATCCATACTTGCTCAATCGGGTTCCAAGTCCGCGGCCGGTGAAACAGAAAGAAAATATGAGGTCGGTCATCTTGGTAACGTTGGTTCAGCGCTTCAATTGCCGAGCGGGCGTAGGAGAGCAAAGACTCATCGCCTGGCAACGTACATTGCTCGGCATCACGAAAGTCGGTTAATAAGGCGAAGAACAAGTTGGCGTCACGATTACCTAAATAACGAATTTCTAGGGCTTCAACCAGGTCATCTACTTCCTCTGTCTGACTGAGCAAAGTGGGTACAACCACCATAGTGCGTTGATTATTTGGAATACCCTGAGAAAAATCTAAGCGCGGTAATATATGCGGTGGAGTGATAAGGGTGACTGCGCGATTGACCAGTGACATAGCGAGCGCTGAAGAAGCGATAAAACTCAGCAACGCAAATAACCAATAGCGCCAATTGTCCGCGGCAAATCCATTAAAGGGCAGAAGCGCCACAGCGGTTGTTAGGACAGTAATCAGTAAAATAGCAGACAAATATAAGGGAAAGGCATAGCGCCGACTGATGCGGCTGAGGCGTGCTCGCCACGGCAAGCGACAGCTGACAGACTGTTCAAGCTTAGGGCGGCCTTTATCAATCAGGTAATAGCCGACGTGAGCAGTTCGATGATCTGCTCCCTGTTGTTGTGCCGCTGCTTGGGCTAAACTGATGGCTTGCTGTGCCACTGTGCATTCGCTGCAGGAACTCCCTTTTGCGATGCCCTCAATAACATGTCGATAACGATCACGGGTGGCAAAATCCTGAGTGGAATAGGTTGCTGAGGGGTCTTGGCGTAATATTTTTTCCACCACACTGAGCGATTCAACGAAATATTTCCAGTCTGCAGCGCTGATAAAGCGCAAACTATCAATACTATTAGCAATAGAGATTTGATTGGTGGCAGCGGCCCGACTGGCAGTTTCTGCGAGCTGAGTTGCAGTCAGCCCTTGCTCTCTTAATTGATGTGTCAGCCAGATGCGTACGAACTCTACCGGTGGCCCGTGCAGAACGAGTCTTGCGTAAAACTGTTCTACAAAAGGCGCTGATATGGGTAAGTCTGTGCGAGCAAGTTTAGCGAGGAGTTGCACCAGTTGTTGCGGTTTAGTTTCTGCCGCGACCTGCATGCGGTCTGCCCAATCGCTTGCGGCATCCAACTCTTCGCGTCGGTGGGCGACACGTACTGCTACACGGCGTAAATTTTCGATAAGCGCGAGCTGTAGCATAATCGGAAAAGCCCAGAGCTCGCCCAGTTTCAATGGCTCAACTGTTTGGTAGGCGCGGATAAACTGGGTGATGGTGTCTAGATCGATACTGCCATCCATGCGTGCAATCAATTCTAGAGCTAAAACATAAATGCGCGGAAAGCCTGCCAAAGGTCCAGTGGTCAATCGCGGTAATTGTCGGCTGTACCCACGTGGCAGGTGTCGACGAACCAACTGTATTTTCTGCTCAATAAGGTAATAATTATCCAATAGCCATGCTTCTGCTGGGATAATCGGTTTATCAAGAGTTGCCGCTGCAGCCACTATACGATGGACCTCTTGTAGGGTCTGTGCATTGTCCTTCAGTCTTGGCAGTAACTTGTCCTGCCCTGGCTGCATATTAGTCTTATGCCGTGTAGCTAGAGTTACAGCATGCTGTTTCAACTGCTCCATGCTAAAGAGCTCTATATTTTCATCATCGAACACTGGGCTTTGAGGAGGTGTTTTAAAGGCAAATTTTCTCATTTTTATATAAAGCCTCTAATGCAAGGTATAGATTTTTAATCTACGCTTGAAAATTGCTGTGCAATATTTATTTGGCTCGTTTAGCTAATTCACTTAACAGCTGGATAAAGCGCTTTGCGACAGGGGGTATGTCCTAAACTTTAGACTTGATGCTAGCAGCCTAGTTGCAAAAAGCAGTTTACTTTAAACTATAGTGTGACGGAGTAGTCATTTTTAAGGGGGGTTGAATTAAACCAAACCTAAGAATTGACCTGTGTTTTAGATTGCGGGTGCCTGGACGCGCAATAATAGGAAGTTTAACACACTTAGCGAGGCGTGAATTCAAGTTGGCATTGCTAGAGTCGGGCTGCTTTGACAAGCAGCGCCTAGGTCTAAACAATAGCTGTCCTAGGCGTGTATAAGCAGTCGATAAATAAGGGATGGGTGTGAAAGCATTATTACAACGGGTGAGCCAAGCCAGTGTCAGTATTGACGAGGCTGAGGTCGCGCGCATTGGCGTTGGTTTATTGGTATTGGTCGGGATTGAGCCGGAGGATAGTCAGCAGAGCGCAGAAAAAATGCTGCATAAGTTGCTCAATTATCGGGTGTTTACCGATGAACAAGGACGCATGAATAAGTCTCTGACCGATATCCAAGGGGGACTTTTATTGGTATCACAATTCACTTTGGCAGCAGACACCCGCAGTGGCTTACGTCCGGGTTTTTCCACAGCAGCGCCGCCGACACAGGCAGAGGCATTATTTACCCAGCTGGTGACTCTGGCGCAGCAACAGCATAGTCAGGTGCAAACTGGGCAGTTTGCTGCAGATATGCAAGTGCAGTTGATTAATGATGGCCCCGTGACCTTTATGCTTGAGGTTTAGCGCGTTACGCCACTGGCTGAGAGGTTGAATACCAGTCGCCAGTGCCCTTATTAATCAGGCCACTGGGTTCGCTGAGAATCTATTTAAGCAAAACTGTCGCGCTGCAATCGAGTTGTATGCTGGCAGCTTAAGGGCGCGCTTTGAGTAAGCGCAAACTATTGAGAATCACCAGTAAACTGGCGCCCAAATCAGCAAAGACTGCCATCCACATTGTAGCTTGACCGCCAATCGCTAAAATCAAAAACAGCAGTTTAATCGCAATGGCGAAGCTGATGTTCTGTTTAAGAATGGTTGCGGTGCGCTGTGAGAGACGAATAAACTGCGGGATTTTACCCAGATCAGCATCCATCAGGGCAATATTTGCCGCTTCTACGGCGCTATCAGAACCGGCTGCAGCCATAGCAAAGCTAATATCAGCTTGGGCTAAAGCTGGCGCATCATTAATGCCGTCACCAACCATGCCTACTACTTGCTGAGCTTTACTTTGCAGTTGCTGCAGGTGTTGCAACTTGTCCTCAGGCAACATTTCGCCAGTGGCCTGTTCAATTCCTACTTGTGCGGCAATCGCACTGACGGTGTGTTGATTATCACCACTGAGCATTAAGGTGTGGACACCTAGAGCATGGAGCTGAGCAATGGCGTCTGCCGCTTGTTCGCGTACGGTGTCCGCCACAGCAAAGCAAGCCAGTACAGCATCTTCGCGAGCCAGCATCACCACGCTGTGCCCTTGTTGCTCAAGTTCACTGAGTTGTGCTTCCAGTTGTGCTGAGCTGAGCTGCAGCTCTTTAATCAAGCGGTGATTGCCTAAGTAGTAACGGGCGCCATCAATGATGCCGCTGCTGCCGCGACCCAACAGCGCTTGGAAGTCATTGACCTCATGCCAGTGTTCTTGTTGCGCAAGGAAGGCCTGCTTAATAGCCAAAGACACAGGGTGATCAGAGCGTGCGGCCAGGCTGGCGGCCAAGTGCTGCGCGCTATGTTCGGGATCATGCAGCAGCAGGGTTTGGGTCAGTACTGGGGTGCCATGGGTCAGGGTACCGGTTTTATCAAAAGCTAAGGTGGTCAGAGCTTTACCTTGCTCTAAGAACACTCCACCTTTAATTAAAATACCTTGGCGTGCCGCTTGGGTGAGCGCGCTGACCACCGCAACCGGGGTGGAAATAACCAAGGCGCAGGGGCAAGCAATGACTAATAAGACTAAGGCTTTATACAACCAGTCTACCCAGAGTCCGCCAAATAATAGTGGCGGCAGCACAGCGACTAAGCAGGCAATGCCGACTACAATTGGGGTATAAATTTTAGCAAAACGATCAATAAAGCGCTGAGTCGGCGCGCGATTGACTTGGGCTTCTTCAACCGCATGAATAATCCGTGCCAGAGTGGAATTATCGCGGGTGGCAGTGGTGACGTACTCCAAAGAGCCCTGCAGATTGACGCTACCAGCAAATAAAGGACTGTCGATACTCTTTTCCACTGGCAAACTTTCCCCAGTAATCGGCGCTTGGTTCACCGTTGAGTTGCCGCTGACCACAATGCCATCCAAGGGCACTCGTTCGCCGGGTTGTAGACGTACACGGGTACCAATGGCGACTGCATCCGCTTGGCTGGTTTGCCATTGACCATCGCTGAAGGTCAGCGCTGTTTCTGGAGCCAACTCCAACACATTATGAATCGCATAACGGGCGCGGTCTAAGGATTTAGACTCAATCCATTCAGCTAAAGCAAACAAAAAGGTCACCATCGCCGCTTCCGGCCAATGGCCAATCAGCAGTGCACCAGTAACGGCAATGGTCATTAGCGCATTGATATTGAGATTGCCGTTACGAATGGCCACCCAGCCTTTTTTCAGTACCGGTAAACCAACGGTAGCCAATACCACTAAGGTGAGAACAATTACTCCCCAGTGCAAACCACCGAGTGTCCAATCTAAAACTTCCGCGCCGGTGGCAGCGATACCGGCAATGGTTAGCGGCCATAATGATTGCTTAGGGGGCTGCACAGAACTTGCAGGGTTTTGCTCAGTCTGTAACTGTGGTTCAAAGCCGATACTTTGCAAAGCACTGATCACTGTATCCTGAGCAGACTCCGCATGTCTGACGGTCAGTTGGCGACGCATTAGGTTAAATTCCACTGCACTGATAGCACTTACTGTCGCCAGCTTGCTGCGAATCAGCTGTTCTTCAGTTGGGCAGTCCATTTCAGTGATAATAAAGACGCTGCTGATATGTGCAGGATCCTTAGCTGCAGCCTGTTTAGAGGCTGGCGGCGTATGCGAAATACCGCATTCGGTTCTGCAGGATTTCATAGGTACTCCAATCAAAGTCATTGCGTATAATTGATTAAAAACCCTCTAGTGGCTATAGAGTCAAGTGATTCGTTAATAAAATACATAAGTAACACCTGCGGAGCAGTTTCATACCGACTCGGTTCAGTGGCTGTTTGATATTGGGCTGTTGTTAATAGTGAGTTGACAGCTGTTAAGCTACAGTGAAGACATGCAGCAAACAGTAGTGAGGCAAAGAGGATGCGGATTGGGGAGCTGGCGCAACAGACAGGCGTAGCAGTAGAAACTCTGCGCTATTACGAGCAAGAAGGCTTATTGACCATCCCTAAGCGGACTGCGGCAAATTTTCGTATCTATACAGCGCAGCATGAGGAAGAGGTTGCCTTTATTCGTCAGTGTCGATTTTTAGACCTTTCACTGGCAGAAATTCGGATTTTGTTGGGTTATAAGGCAGCGCCAGAGCAGGCCTGCGGTGAAGTAAATCGTTTACTGGATCGGCATATAGCTGATGTGCAGGAGCGTATCCAAGGCTTGCAAGGATTGGAAAGCCATTTGTTACGTTTGCGTGAGCGTTGTCCTGAGGAGCAAGCGGCGCTTGAATGCGGGATCTTACAAGAGTTATCCCAGCCACTAACCGAGCCAGGCACACCCTGTCAGTTAGGTTGTGAACACGCCTGTGCCGGGCAAAACATTAACAGTCAGCCTACAGGCTTAAAATAACCGCGCCAACAAAGCAGGTACTGCGGTTTCTACTCGCAAAATACGTTCGCCCAGTTGTACAGGTTGAAGGCCGGCTTTAATCAGTAACTCCACTTCGTAAGGAATCCAGCCGCCTTCAGGGCCGATGGCTAAAGTCACTGGCTCGTTCAGGGCACGAGGGCACTCAGGAAAATCGCCGGGATGGGCAATCAAACCGCGTGTATTGGCAGCAATGGTTGGCAAGTCATCTTCGACAAAGGGCTTAAAACGTTTGGCTAAGATAACTTCCGGCAATACTGTATCGCGCGCTTGCTCTAAGCCCAAGATCAACTGTTCGCTGATGGCTGCGGGCTGCAAAAAAGGCGACTGCCAAAAGCTTTTCTCCACTCGATAGCTGTTGATCAGAATCAGCTTGTTTACCCCCATACTGGCCACCGTTTGTAAAATACGCCGCAGCATTTTTGGGCGCGGTAAGGCCAAAATTAAAGTAAGAGGTAGTTTAGCGGGTGGCGGATCTTGCAGGTTCAGTTGTAGCTCTGCTGCATTCTGATCGATTGTCAGCAGCGTGGCCTGGCCTTGCAGGCCACCTAAACAACCAGCGCGCAGATTTTGTCCAACGCTGGCTTGGTTGACGGTATTTAGATGTTGCAACCTGCGGTCAGTGATGCGTACACGATCGGCAGCAATAAAGTCAGACGCACTGACCAGCAATAGATTCATCAGTCGGCAGTTGGCTTGTGCGTATCAGTGTTGTCAGTGGCAGCAGATTCATCGGCTGCTTTAGCAGCTTGTTCTTTTTGAATCATACCGCCAAATATCACCCCGATTTCAAACAATAACCACATCGGTAATGCCAGCAGAGTTTGTGAAAACACATCCGGAGGGGTGAGTAGCATGCCCACTAAGAAGCAGCCGACAATCACATAAGGTCGACTTTTGCGCAGGGTGGCAACATCCACTATACCGGTCCAGGCCAGCAAAAAAGTGGCAATAGGAATTTGAAAAGCGACGCCAAAGGCAAAGAATAAGGTTAAAACAAAGTCCAGATATTGGCTGATATCCGTCATCATCTCGACCCCTTGTGGGGTTACGCTGGCAAAAAAGCCAAACATAATCGGGAACACAACAAAATAAGCAAAAGCCATGCCGGCATAAAATAAAACAATACTGGCAATCATTAACGGGACGGCAATGCGTTTCTCATGCTTGTATAAGCCTGGGGCAATAAAGCTCCAGATTTGATTCAATATCATCGGCATACTGAGAAATAACGACACCATCATGGTGAGTTTGAAGGGGGTTAAAAAGGGCGATGCCACACCCGTAGCAATCATGGTTGCGCCTTCGGGCAAGTAAGCACGCAGAGGCGCTGCAACTAAGGCGTAAATATCTTGAGAAAAATAAAACAGCGCAGCAAAAACCACTAAGACAGTCATCACGCTGCGCAATAAGCGGCTGCGTAGTTCAGTCAGGTGGGCAATCAGCGGCATGGTGTTTTCCGGTTCTTGGGAGGTACTCATGAGGATTGCTCTTTCTCTACTGGGGTGCTGTCTTGAGCTGGCGTACTATTTTCAGCAGTATTGGTTTTAGGTTTACTGGTGTCTGTAAATAAGGTTTCTAGTGGCTTGTCGCTGAGTGCTTTATTGACCTTATCTGCAGTTTCTTTCAGCATCTTGCGTTCTTTGTCTAAAATTCCTTCGTTATGCAGTTCGCGACGAATCTCATCAGCACCAAGCTCACGCTCGACATCTTCTTTGAGGGTGTTAAATCCACGCTTGATACGGCCCACCCAAAGTCCAGCAACCCGCGCAGCGCCGGGAAGGCGGTCAGGGCCGATAACTAAAAGGGCAACCACACCAATCAGGATCAGTTCAGTGAAGCCAATATCAAACATGGGTTAACTCATTTCTTAGAAGAAGGATCTTTGACCTGTTCTGCGGTTGCATCAATGGTATGTCCAGATGCATCTGCAGCTTCAGACTTTTGTATAGACTCTTTGTTGTCCTCGTCACTGGTATCGACTGCCTTACGAAAGCCTTTAATGGCATCGCCTAAGTCACTGCCGACACCTTTAAGGCGTTTAGTACCAAATAGAAGGATAACAATTGCAAGGATAATCAGTAATTGCCAAACGCTAATGCCGCCCATGATATGTACTCCGTAGTGCTAAAATTAAGTGGTAGTGCGAGCCGCTTTTTCAGCGTGCCCCGATAAGCCAAAACGTCGCTCTAACTCATCGAGTATCGCTTGTGGCTCTAAGTCTAATGCAGATAGCATCACTAAGCTGTGAAACCATAGATCTGCAGTCTCATAAATAACATCATCGGTATTGCCAGAGCTTGCTGCGTCTTTGGCTGCAAGGATCGTTTCAACCGCTTCTTCGCCGACTTTTTCTAAAATCTTATTCAGCCCTTTATGCTGCAAGCTTGCCACATAAGAGCTGCTAGGTTCGGCGTTTTTACGTGAATCAATCACCTCTGCTACACGGCGCAGAATATCGTCAGTCATACTTTTAAACCTTGATAGATATCATGTGGGTCTTTTATAACAGATTCTACAGTCTGCCAGTGACCGTCCTTTAGTACACGGTAAAAACAACTGTGGCGACCCGTATGACAGGCGATATCACCAATTTGCTCCACATGCAGGATGATAACATCCGCATCGCAGTCGATACGCACTTCATGTAGTTTCTGAATATGTCCGGACTCTTCACCTTTACGCCAGAGTTTTTGTCGTGAACGTGACCAGTAAATCGCCCGCTGCTCTTGTACGGTTAACTCCAGCGACTCACGATTAAGCCAAGCCACCATTAAAACCCGTCCGGTTTTATAATCTTGGGCAATGGCAGGAATAAGACCCTGACTGTCCCATTTTATTTCGTCTAACCAGTTGCTCATAGTGCTCTCATTAACAATGCTGTGCTTAAGCTCTAGTGGTGGGGATCCACTTAACGGCGTAAGACCAAGCTTAGTCCAGCGGCTAACATTAACCAAGCCAGCCACGCGTCTGTTTCAAAAGCCAACCCCGTTTGTGCGCTTGCAACCAACAAGCCTGCACCTAAGATGGTGTACAGCTGCGATTGCGGTTTTATCTGCTGTGTAGGTTGCGCACTGATTTTTTCAAAGCTGTCACGGGCCATATTGGCCAAGTGCGGCAGCTTTTCAAACTGTTGCTGTAAATTAGCCAAGACATATTTAGGCTTATAACGTTCACGCATCCAGCGCTCTAAGTAGGGTTGGGCAGTCGTCCATAGATCCAGATCGGGATACAGCTGGCGGCCTAAGCCTTCGATATTCAATAAGGTTTTTTGCAGCAACACCAGCTGCGGCTGCACTTCCATATTAAAGCGCTGAGCGGTCTGGAATAGATGAAGCAGCAAATGACCAAAGGATATTTCTTTCAGTGGTCGTTCAAAAATCGGCTCACAGACGGTACGAATCGCCGCTTCAAACTCATTGACCCGAGTGTCGCTGGGCACCCAGCCCGAATCAATATGCAATTGCGCCACTTTGCGATAATCACGTTTAAAAAATGCCAGCAGGTTACGCGCTAGATAATCTTGGTCCTCTGGGGTCAGCGAACCAATAATGCCACAGTCAATGGCAATGTACTGCGGATCCCAGGGCGTGTGAGTGCTGACAAAAATATTACCTGGGTGCATATCCGCATGAAAAAAGCTGTCGCGAAACACTTGGGTGAAAAAGATTTCCACACCACGCTCGGCGAGTTTCTTTAAATCCGTACCTTGATCAACCAGAGCGTCCATATCGGTTACTGGAATGCCGTAAATACGCTCCATTACCAATACTTTAGGGCGACTCCACTGCCAGTAAATCTGAGGTACATAGAGCATTTTTGAATCGCTAAAGTTACGCCGCAGTTGGCTGGTGTTGGCTGCTTCGCGCAGTAGATCCAGCTCATCGTAAATGGTCTTTTCATAATCACTGACCACTTCTTTCGGGTGCATGCGTCGCGCTTCAGGGGAGGCGCGCTCAGCCAGGCTGGCGATTAAATACAGCCAGGCAATATCTTGCGAAATAATGGGCTTTAAGCCTGGGCGAATCACTTTAACCACCACATCTTCGCCGCTGTGCAATTGCGCCGCATGGACTTGAGCAATGGAGGCTGAAGCCAGTGGCGCGCTGGAAAAGGTTTTGAACACTTCGGCAATGGGTGCACCCAGTTGTTCTTCGATCAGGCGCATGGATTGCTCGGAGGAAAATGGCGGCACTTGGTCTTGCAGTTTGGCCATTTCGTCGGCGATATCGGGCGGTAATAAATCCCGTCGGGTGGAAAGAATTTGACCGAACTTAATAAATACTGGCCCCAAATCTTCCAGGGCTAAGCGTAAGGCTTCACCGCGTGGCATATTGTTTGCACGCCGTGGCAGCCAGCGCCAAGGCATGAGTATTTGCAGGATGCGTAAATGCCAAGGTAAGGGCAGAGCAAACAGCAAGTCATCAAGACGGTAGCGGATGGTGACCCGCAAAATACGCCAGAGTCGGCGGATGGCAAGCAGTTTCATAGAGGCGTTTGCTTCCGTTTCAGTAAGCGCGCAATGCGCGCATCAAGGCGGTCTAAATCAAGTCTGAGCTGGTCTATTTCGCTAAAGCGCATTTCAGCTTCGGTTTGCCCCACCAGTGCTCGTGATTCTTCCGCTAAATAGTCGGCAGTATTTAACTGTAAACTGTGCATGGTTTGCCGCAACCAATCGCGGCGACTGCGCACATGATTGCCCAGCAGTGCGGTGGGGAGCGGGCCCAGCCAGCGGGAGACTTCATACTCCCAGTCTAACTCCAAGCTTTGCAGAATATCGGCCAGTTCCATCAGTAAGCCGCTGTTGCCTTCTAGATCAACATCAGGATGATGCAGTACTGCGCTTTTGTCGGCGCTGGTGAGCAGTTTTAATAACAGCTCAGCCGGTGCAGTTAAGGTGCAGTCCGCTGGCGCATGCCATTCTTTAGCCAGCTGTAGGCCTGACTCTAATGGAATCAAATACAGGGTTATGGCAGGCCTGCTGCAGACAATGGCAATCACTTTGCCGGCTAAAGGGGCCAGGCGTGCGGGTGCGGTACTGTCTAAGCGAAGCACACGATTGATGGCTGTTTCGGCGTTAGCCAGAGCAAACTGGGTCAGCATTAGGGCTTAATTCCGCGGTGCAGTGCGACAATACCGCCGGTCATATTGTGGAAAGTCACCCGCTCAAAGCCTGCTGCATCCATCATGGCTTTTAAGGTTTCTTGGTCTGGATGCATGCGAATGGATTCAGCCAAATAGCGATAGCTGTCGGCATCATCAGTGATCAACTTGCCTGCCAGCGGCATAAATTTAAACGAATACGCGTCATAAAACTTTGAGAGCAATGGATTGCTTGGTTTCGAAAATTCCAAAACCAGTAAGCGACCGCCGGGCTTCAAGACGCGCAACATGGAACGCAGCGCATCTTCTTTGTGGGTTACATTACGCAAACCAAAGGCAATGGTCACCACATCAAAGTGATTGTCTGGGAATGGCAGCTTTTCCGCATCGGCTTGCACAAAGCTAATATTGCTCGCCACACCTTTGTCCAAAAGACGGTCACGACCAACCTGCAACATTGAGGCGTTGATATCCGCCAGCACAACTTCACCAGTGGGGCCGACCAAACTGGAAAATTTGCGCGCTAAGTCACCGGTACCACCAGCGATATCGAGCACTTTATTGCCACGTCGGACACCGGACAGCTCGATCGTAAAACGCTTCCACAGGCGGTGCATACCACCGGAAAGGACATCATTCATAATGTCGTAACGGGCTGCAACGGAATGAAACACCTCAGCAACTTTATCGGCTTTTTGGCTTTCAGGCACATTATCAAAGCCGAAATGGGTGGTTGGCTCGTTGGAATTGGGCTGGCGTGGATTGCTCATAAAAACTTCACCTTAGACAGATTATCAAGCATTCTAATACTCGTAGCGCAGTTTGTCTTGACGCTGGGCAGATTAGCGGCAATATCGCCAAGTAAATACACACATTACAGCTCTAAGAGGGCTAGTAGAGGATAGCATGAGCAAAATAGTAGTTGAGCGGCAGCATCGTTTGGGTCGTGTCGGCGCCCGAGATAAGGCGCAGCAACTGGCAGAGCGCCTAGCGCAGCAATATGATGTCAGTTACCAGTGGGTGGGTGATACCTTAGAGGTTCAGCGCACAGGGGCAAAGGGTTCGATCGAGGTGGATGAGGATACAGTGCGCGTCAGCCTTAAACTGGGTTTATTGTTATCAGCAATGAGCGGCACCATTAAGCGAGAATTAGAAGAGGCGCTGGATAAGCGCTTAGCTTAAAAATACCTTCGCTCAGTGACTGCTGCGGCAACCGGCATTCGTGCAAATCGCCATTAGGGTGTCGCGTTGAGATGTTATAAAGAACTCAAAGTTACAGCTCAACATGGCGAAAACTAAGTTGGCTAAGCACAGTTTAGGCATGCTGATTAAAGCATTAAGCGCACCACGGATTCACTGGGGTCGCGGCTTTGGCCTGCTGCGCTGAGTTTATCTAAGTAGTCTTGCCAGAGCGCGTCTTGCTGAGTGCCGAGTTGGTACAAATAAGACCAAGTGAACAAGCCAGTGTCATGGCCATCATCAAACGTCAGCTTGAGAGCATAATTGCCAGCTGGCTGAACATGGGTGAGGGCGACATTGATTTTGCCGTACTGCAGCACTGGGTTGCCATGGCCCTGAACTTCTGCAGAAGGCGAATGCACGCGCAAAAACTCAGCAGGCAAAAAGAATACCTGACCATCGGCATAGCCCAGTTCAAGTGTTTTCGAGCTTTTATTGAGTTTGATACGTGTTGGAATATGCATGTGAATCTCGCTTAAAGTGTTGTGTCAGCGTTGGTTGTAACGCTGACACAACAGTAGCGCTTTATAAAATATAACGCGAGAGATCTTCGTCTTTGGCCAGCTCACCTAAGTGCTGGTCAACATAGGCAGCATCAATTTCTAATGCGCTGGCGCTGTATTTTTCTGCCAGTTCAGCAGCATCAAAAGACACTTCTTCTAGCAGACGCTCAAGTAGGGTATGTAAACGACGGGCACCGATATTTTCGGTTTTTTCATTGACCTGCCAAGCAACCTCAGCAATGCGTTTAATACCGCAGTCAGTAAAGTTGATATTGAGGCCTTCGGTGGCCAATAGCGCCACATACTGTTCAGTCAGTGAGGCATCCGGCTCGCTGAGGATGCGTTTAAAGTCATCCGGCGTCAGTGCTTTGAGCTCCACGCGAATCGGCAAACGGCCTTGCAACTCAGGGACTAAGTCGCTGGGTTTGCTCAGGTGGAAGGCACCTGAGGCAATAAACAGGATGTGATCGGTTTTCACCATGCCCAGCTTGGTGCTGACGGTGCACCCTTCAATCAGTGGCAGCAAGTCGCGCTGTACACCTTCGCGGGACACATCAGCGCCACCGGTGTTGCCGCGTTTGGAAATCTTGTCGATTTCATCAAGGAAGACAATACCGTGTTGCTCAACCGCTTCCAGAGCGCGAACTTTAAGGTCTTCTTCGTTAACTAGACGCGCTGCTTCTTCATCACGGATCAGTTTTAGCGCATCAGCGACACGTAGCTTGCGGTTTTTGGTTTTACCTTTGCTCATGCCAGAGAATAAACTCTGCAGCTGACTGGTCATTTCTTCCATGCCCGGTGGGGTCATGATTTCTACGCCGGCAGGTGCTTCGGTAATATCGATATCAATTTCTTTATCGTCCAGCTGGCCTTCACGCAAACGTTTGCGGAACAGCTGGCGGGTGCTGGAATCAGTACGCTCTGCTGTACCATCAGCACCTTGGCGCGCTGGGGGCAATAATGCATCGAGAATGCGCTCTTCCGCAGCATCTTCGGCGCTACTGCGCATTTTCTTGATTTCTTGCTCGCGTAGCAGTTTGAGGGCGGCATCGGCTAAATCGCGAATAATAGATTCAACATCACGGCCGACATAACCCACTTCGGTAAACTTGGTGGCTTCTACTTTAATAAAAGGCGCATTCACCAGTTTGGCTAAGCGACGGGCGATTTCAGTCTTACCGACACCGGTCGGACCGATCATTAAAATATTTTTTGGGGTGACTTCATTGCGCAAGTCAGCAGACAGCTGCATGCGTCTCCAGCGATTGCGCAGGGCAATCGCTACGGCACGTTTGGCATCATCTTGGCCAACGATATGGCGATTGAGCTCATGCACAATC